>CAXYZP010000080.1:0-6661 GCA_964293175.1 uncultured Sphaerochaeta sp. | reverse complement strand
TGGCTGCATAGACAGGAAGTATATCTTCATAGGACATTTTTGCTAGATTTTGTATCTTGCCGGTCTCCATATCCTTCCAATACACTTTCTCGACAGAGATAAGGAATTCAGTATCGATGTTTTTCTGGAGGCGCTCGATGGTGCGGACATCAGCATCACTGAAAGTGAAGGTTCCCTCCGCTTTCTGCCTTTCGCCTTCAATAAAGCAAAAATTCCAGACCTTGTTGCTTTCGTTGTTTGAGATCCATTTCTTGATCTGTGCGGATTGTGCTTCGGTTACCACAAGGCTCCCGCTTCTCCAAGCTTTGAAATACAGGTCTTCCAGCTTGGTCTCCATCATCAAATTACCTGCGGTCTTGTTCCATGTTGGTCTGAGGTGCTGGTGATCGAGGATAATCTCATCATATGGATGTATGGGAAGGAACGTGGCAAAGGCTGCAAGCAGGGAGTATACGATTACAACAATCATTCCCAGCACAGCCATCTTATTCTTTTTAAGTCGTCTCCAGGCATCTTTTGTAAGGCTGTTTCCAGCTACTACCTGATTAAATTCGTTGAGGGGTGCCTCTTTTTTGTGAATTTTTGCTACCATGAGGTCACTCCTATTTGTAGGTGATTCGGGGATCAAGCTGTGCGTACACGACATCTACGATAAAGTTCATTATCACCAGGATGAGCGAGTATACTATGACAACACCGACTATCAGGGTGTAGTCCCGGTTAAAGGAACTCTGTACAAAGAATTTACCTAAGCCGGGTACGCGGAATATCTGTTCGACTACGATAGAGCCGGTTATGATTCCTGCAAATGCAGGTCCTAAATAGCTTACGATCGGAAGCATCG
Source organism: uncultured Sphaerochaeta sp. (assembly GCA_964293175.1). Classification (GTDB taxonomy): domain Bacteria; phylum Spirochaetota; class Spirochaetia; order Sphaerochaetales; family Sphaerochaetaceae; genus Sphaerochaeta. The sequence continues at coordinate 5,817 of CAXYZP010000080.1, read as the reverse complement.
CGCCTTTCATGGCGTGCTTGAAGATGATAGTGGAGTTTTTCATTCCTTTTGCCTTGGCTGTACGGATGTAATCACTGCGCAGTGTCTCTAGCATGGAAGAACGGGTCAGACGGGCAATGTTTGCAAAGTAAGCAAAGGAAAGCGAAACTGCCGGAAGGATAATGGTGAGATATCCCTCCCCTGTAGTGTACCAGCCGCTGGTGGGAAGCCAATTGAGTTTCATGGCAAATATCAGCTGCAGTACCGGAGCTATGACAAATAGCGGAATTGATATTCCTATTACCGCCACCCCCATACTTAGGTAGTCTATCCATGTGTTCTGTTTTACTGCGGCAATAATACCTGCCGATATGCCAAACGTCAGGGCAAGGGCCATTGCACACAGTCCGAGGACTATGGATTTTGGCAGGCTGTTGGAGATGTAGTAGTTGACATCATAGTCCTTGTATTTGAAGGACGGTCCAAGGTCTCCACGCAGGATATCAAACATGTATCTTCCATACTGTTTGATAAGGGGTTCATCCATGTGGTACTTCGCTTCAATATTACGCTTGACCACTTCTGGGAGGTTGCGTTCGCTTGCGAACGGCCCTCCTGGGGCTACACGGACAATAAAGAAGCTAAGCGTGATGATGATCAATAGCGTAGGGATTATCCCTAAAAGTCGATTTACGATATATTTAGTCATTCGCTTCCTCTTGTGAGATTGGATTGCATGGGGAATGGGCGTTAGCCATTTGACATACAGTATTTCTGATACTATACCAACTTCTTTATTTATGCAAGAATGGGTAGTCTTATCTAAAATGAGTGGACAAGAAATAGAACTAACAGCATATATAATAAGCAGTTAAGAACTATTCAAAATGTTTTATTTGTACAATATAGCTGTAGATTGTCAATATCGACTGATGGGTATTGAAGTGTATTATTATCCCTTGCTTCTGTGTTACTGTACAAGTCCGGCTTTATGCCGTAGGAGAAATAACGAATGAAAAAACTATATCTGGAGAACCTTGGCTGTTCAAAGAATCAGGTTGATGCCGAGACCATGCTGAAAATTCTTGCAGAAGACGATTATATACGAACAGACGATCCCGCAGAGGCCGATATCATGTTGGTCAACACCTGTGGGTTCATAGAAAGCGCACGCGAACAGTCCATCGAATCCTTCTTTTCGCTTCATCAGGCCAATCCTGAGGCAAAGATACTGTTCACCGGCTGTATGGCCGAACGCTATGCTGACGAGCTCTCTGGCGAACTCGCGGAAGCCTCTGCAATCTTTGGCAATCGTGACCTTTCAAAGATTAGTGAGGTGGTCAAGCGGGTAGTCAAAGGTGAGAGGGTAGTGGAGACGTATGCCTATCCTCCTGTACAGCAAGAGGCTTATGAGCGTAACGAGCTGCTCAACTTCCCAGGAAGCGCCTATCTGAAGATCAGCGAAGGGTGCAACCACCGTTGTGCCTACTGTGCCATTCCCATCATCCGCGGTGATCTGCGATCCCGTCCTGTGGATATGATCCTCAAGGATGCCGAGCATCTCATAGAAGAGGGTAGTAAAGAACTGAACCTAATAGCACAAGACCTAGCTGCCTACGGCACGGATACAGGGGACGGCTCAAGCCAGTTTATGGATCTGCTTGCACAGCTTGTTGCCCTCAAAGGGGACTTCAGACTACGGCTCTTGTATATCCATCCAGATGCGTTCCCCTCTGAACTGCCCCGCTTCATTGTGGACAATCCAAAAGTTCTTCCCTATTTTGACATACCTTTCCAGCATGCCGCGACTCCGATACTGAGGAGCATGGGCAGAACAGGCACAAAAGAGAGTTATATCTCCCTGATCGAATCCATCCGTGCAACGGTGCCCGGTGCCGTAGTGCGTTCGACCATCATGCTTGGCTATCCTGGAGAAGATGAGGATGCTTTTGCAGAGTTACTCGATTTTATCGAAAAAGCCCAACTCGACTGGATGGGTTCCTTCCTCTATAGTAGGGAAGAGGGCACCCGAGCCTATGACCTGAGAAACCAAAAGGACCATGCAAAGGCGCACAAAGCAGCGGCTGTCTTTCAAAAGAAGCTTGAGCAGCTGCAGCAGGGTATCACAGAGGCTCGTCTGGGGCAGTTTGTGGGCAAGGAGTACGATGTTTTGATAGAAGAGAAGATAGAACAAGAGGACCTGGCAATAGGAAGAATCTATTCTCAGGCCCCCGAGGTCGATGGTCTTACGGTAGTCATGGGGCGTGACCTTGTCCCCGGTACTATAGTGAAATGTGGAATCCGAGCGGTGAAGGGCATTGACCTTGAAGCTGTTGTAGTGGAGCGTACTGATGGCTGATATTGATACTTTGCTTGCCCAGTTGAATGAAGACCAGATGGAGGCCGTGCTGGAAAACAGCGCTCCTCTGCTTGTACTTGCCGGTGCCGGATCGGGAAAGACCCGTGTTATCACGACCAAGATCGCCTACTGCATTGAAAAGCTGGGAATCCCGGCCTATAAGATTTTAGCTGTCACCTTTACCAACAGGGCTGCTTCTGAGATGCGACAACGGGTTACCGAGATGCTTGATAACGAACAGGTCTCCAAGGATGTTACCATTCGCACCTTCCACTCCTTCGGGGCGTGGTTTCTCAGGAGATTTGGTTCGGAGATAGGCCTGGCTTCTAACTTCACCATCTATGACGACGATGATTCGCTTTCCTTGCTCTCTTCCTGTTACCCTAATTTCAAAAAGCGCGAACTCGACCCTGTCATGCGCAAGATATCCTATGCCAAGGACCGTGGCCTCACCAGTAAGGACGATCTCTCCTCCTTGAAAGCCGAATCGACCTTTCCCCGTATGTTCGAGGCATATGAGGACAAGATGCGTAGGGTGGGGAATGTGGACTTCGCCGACCTCATCGGACGAAGCATCGAGCTACTCGATGCTAAGGCAGATGTTCAGGCTTGGATGCACAATAGGTTCCAGGTCATCCTGGTCGATGAGTACCAGGACTCCAACATTGCACAGTTTGAACTGCTCAAACGTTTAGTCGGTCCCTCCTGCTTTATCTGTGTCGTCGGTGATGATGACCAGAGTATCTACCGGTTCCGCGGTGCTGAGGTGCAGAATATCCTCTCCTTCCCTGAAATCTTCCCTGGGGCGAAGACGGTCAAGCTCGAACAGAACTATCGTTCTACCCAGAGTATTCTGGACATAGCAAATACCGTAATCAAGAACAACAAAGGCCGCCATGCAAAAAGACTCTGGACTGCCAACACCAAGGGGTCAAAGCCAAATCTGATGTATGTGCAGGACGAGATTGATGAAGCTCAGCGAGTAGGGCGGATTCTGCAATTGGATAAGAATTATGACGGCAGCGCAGTCCTCTACAGGACCAATGCCCAGTCCGTAGCCTTTGAAACGACCTTCAAGCGGATGTACATACCATATAAGGTAGTGGGTGCCTTGCAGTTCTATGACCGTGAGGAAGTGAAGGATGCTTTGGCCCTGCTGTTTCTTTTGACCAATAGCAAGGATGAGGTAAACTTCAAACGCATGATCAACAAGCCCACACGGGGCATCGGCGCAAGCAGCCTTGATACCATCCTCTCCTTTTCCCAGCAGGCAGATGGCGACATTTTTCGTATGCTTGAACTTGCAATACAATCAGGCAAACTTTCCAACAAGGCTAAAAACGGTGCCTCCGCTTTCGTAGAACTCTACAAGCACGCTAACCGCATGATGGACAGCGAAGAGCTGGTCGATTGTGTCAACTTCATGATCAGGGAGTCCGGCCTGTTTGAGCTTTACCAGAAGATAGATAACCAGAACAGCACCGGAAAAGTCGATAACTTGGAGGCTCTGGTCAATGCCCTTGCCTCCTATGATTCCTCCCGTGATGGTCTGCTGCTCTTTCTTGAACAGCTCTGTCTCGATCCCACCACCTTGGGCAGGGAAGACCCCAGAGACAAGAAGGGGGTGACCCTCATCACCATGCACAACACCAAGGGCCTTGAGTTCGACCGGGTGTTTGTCGCTGGTTTGGAGGAGGAACTCTTCCCAGGACGTGCCAAAGAGAGTGACGATGACATTGAAGAAGAGCGCAGAATCTTTTACGTTGCGGTAACCCGTGCACGAAAGGAACTGTATCTTTTGTGCGCAAAGGCAAGGAAAATCTGGGGAAAGACCAGTTACCAGCACCCTAGCCGGTTTATCGATGAAATTCCCACCCATCAAGTTGCTGTGAATGGAATTCGTCCAGGCACGTTGGATGCCATTTCTGAGGGAGGTCCTTACCGTGGGTTTGGCAGTCTCGGAGAAAAACGGGCCAAGGCTCAAGGACGTTCTGGAACCATGGACAGCTCGGGGTGGGGCAGTTCTGCAGGAGCCCTTATCCAAAAGGGTTTTGGAGCCTCGGCTAAGACCTTCACAATGGAAGAGCGCCACGCAGAAGAGGAAGGGGTAAGCCTGTTTCCTCTTGGACAGAAGGTCTATAGTGACAAGTATGGTGAAGGGGAAGTGGTAAACTTGAAGAAAAGTGGTGACCGCGAAGTCATCGATGTGACTTTTGTCGGAGGAAATAAAGCCACTTTTATCAGTAAATTTGCCCAACTTGAGAAAATAGGGGGTGAATGATATGCCTGCCCCTGTGAAAGATACTAGACATGTTGCGGGTGAACACTATACAATGCCTATCGTTGTCCGTGCACGGTCATTCTATTTGTATGATCGTTATGGGCTTCGATATGTTGATTTTTTTCAGAACCATGGCAGAGCCATCCTAGGTCATCGACCCGAACTGCTGCAGCGTTCCTTAAAAAGCACTGCAGACCGGGGTTTGATCAGCGAATACCCTTCGGTATTTGAAGGAAGGCTCGAAAAGCTACTGGCTAGACTGTTTCCAGACTATGCGGATTTTCGGCTGTATGCCGATTCCCAAGTAGTCCGACAGGTGGCTATGAAGGTTTCGTCAGATCCAATCTACGACCCTGCATGTTCACCTCCAACAGATCACCATCCAGTGTCCCTTTGGCGTCCGTACCTTGAGGTCGGCGGAGCAATTTCCGAATTGCTCTTCCCTATCCTACCTTTCCCAGGGAGTTTCATACCTCAGGTCGTATGCATTAAGGAACAAGCACTGGCAGATGAAATGCCGCTTTCAGACCCTGTTTCTCCGCTGTTACTTGATTTGCTCATCAAGACGGTAGCGCTACTGATACAGAGCCTTGAATCGGAAGAAGCAGTTGCCAAGCGCAAAATCAATCCTGTATGTGGATTGTTCCAGACGCGGGGTCCGTACGGAATTACGCACCTCTCTTCTTCGCGCTACAGGGAGTTCGCCCAAGAGGCCCTAAACCTCAAGGTAGTCCTTCCTCCTTCAGCGGATATACCTTTTATCACCCCCGGAGAGTACTCCAAGGGCGATATTGCTTTATTCCTGAAGCTGGCAGAGCAGTATGCATTATAATGGATAGACAGATGGCGGTAAGACGTTTTCCATCGGCTGCTAGTTGAGCGTTGCTTGACAGGAGTCCTTGTGTATGGAAGTATGTTTTTTATTGACCATGAACCAAAAACACCAGCAGGGTTAGACCTTGCAGAACAGGATGAATAGATGAAAACTATTTTTATTAAACCGCTGACAGTTCAGAAGAAATGGTATCTGATAGATGCGGAGGGAAAGGAACTCGGTAGAGTAGCTGTTGCCGCAGCACGTATCCTCCGCGGGAAGAACAAGCCCGAATATGTCCCACACCAGGACATGGGTGATTTCGTGATCAGCATCAATGCTGAAAAAGCAGCCCTTACTGGAAACAAGTACGAAGACAAGATG
>CAXYZP010000079.1:0-6701 GCA_964293175.1 uncultured Sphaerochaeta sp. | reverse complement strand
GGTATTATTAGCTGCGGGCAGGCTTGACCGGAGCTAATCTCTCAGGGTTTTTGCCCTTCCAATCCCTGCTTTTCTTTCTTTTTCTCATAGATATATATAGCATATACCCCTAGGCTCCCTACCATGGCGGAAGCTCCTGTGCTGATCCAAAGCAGGTTCATGCTGTGGCCCTCTATGATGGCTCCTCCTATCAGAGGGGCTATGGCATGCCCTGTTCCCATGATAATGGGCAGTATTGCACTGAAGCGAGCCCTGTGGCTTATAGGGGTGTTGTTGGCCACATAGAAGTGCTCGTTGGTTGCCGATATGATCTCTCCCAAGGTAAATACAGCAGTAAGAATCAAGAAGCTAAGCGGAAGCTTGGCAAATGCAAAAAGAAAGAATGCCACAGCATACAAAACCCCTGACAGAACAGTGTTAGCCAGAGGGTGGAACCTTCTGAGCTTGCTTACCAATAGCGGAGTAAAGAGAACCACCACTACTCCATTGAGGGCCATCATCTTGCCGTAGAGAGGGGCTCCCTTCATACCAAACAAATCAGTGGTAAGCAGGGGTAGGGCGAAGAGGGTCTGACTGTAGGCATAACTGAAGAACGTTATGGAAAGAGCAAACCAAAGCAGCTTTGGCCTGGTCATCAGAGCCTTGATAATGCCACCCTCTTCTCCCTTCTCTGTAGTCTTCCAGTCCAGGCTTTCTTGAACTAGTTCCTTGGAAGGTTTTGTCTCTTTAATTTTCCACATAACCAGCAGAGTGGAAAGGATTCCTGCCAGGGCATTGCCCCAGAAAAGCCACTTGGGGTTAGCGTAGAAAAGATACCCTGCGATGATAGGGCCGAATGCGTAGCCTAGGTTGTGTCCCAGATAGAGCAGGGAAAAGGAGACTTGCCTGTCCTCAATAGTGGTAACATCGGTCTTGAGGGCCTCTCTCGCCGGGTCTACCGCACCATCGAAGAAGAGCCCAATGAGGATCAGGAAGGGAATGATGGTACTGCCTTCCCAAAACCCACAAAGGATGAAGCATCCGTCCATAAGAAGCTGGGCTATGACCATCACAGGCTTTCTTCCTATCTTGTCAGCAAGTTTGCTTCCTATGAAGGAGCCCGGTACATACAGTGTCGATGCAATGGTCATAAAGGTTCCAGCCTTAAGGGCTGAGTAACCGAGGCGTTGGGTAAGATACAGGGCTAGGAACGGATAGACAAAAATTCCCACCCCATTGATCATGGTAGCAACGAAGAGGACATAAATTGGCTGATTCAGCCCTTTGTAGATGGCGAGGGGGTTTCCCACCCGCCATTTCATAGGATGGCCTCAATAGCCTTTGCAAGTCCGTCCTCACTGTTGGATGCGGTAACTCTTTGGGCATGGATCTTTACATCGTCTGGAGCATTGGCCATAGCCACTGAGTAACCGGCAACTTTAAGCATGCCAAGGTCATTATAGTAGTCTCCTATGGCCATTGCCTGACTGGTATCGTAGCCATAGGCTTCGCAAATAGCCTCAAGGGCATGGCCCTTGTCGACATCCTTTGCTGAGATCTCCAGATATATGGAACCTGATCGGTAGATATTGAGGAGGGAAGAGAATTTCTGCTTCAAGAGGCTCTCTAATTGTAGGACGACTTCAATGTCCTTACTCATGCATAGGATTTTATAGGGAGTCTCTCCACTGTTTGCACAGTGATCAGGTAGCTGGTCAAAAGGAACAACCTTCCCCTCTGTTTTGGATACAGATGTCTCATACGCCATCCAAGGTGTTTCGCGGTGGACATACCAACGCCTGTCTGTGTAGATAAAGGTTTCGACGCCTTTGCCTTCCACTAAGGCGAGCACTTTCTGAGCATCCTCCCAGGCGATGGGGTGTGAGGCAAGGGTCTTTCCCTTATCATCAACAACAAGGGCGCCACTATAGCAGCCAAGAGGGCCGTGGATGCCCAGTTCCTTCTGCAGCACCTCAAGGCTCGAGGCTTTTCTGCCACTTACTAGGGCGATAGTTATGCCCTGATTGTAGGCTTTGGTGATTACACGCTTGTTTTCAGCGGATATCTGATGATTAGTATCAAGCAACGTTCCGTCTATATCGGTACAAATGAGTTTACAGTCAAACATGAGCATATAGTAGTATAAGGGTGAGTTCTTGTATAGGAGGGTAAAGAAACAAAAAAAGAGCAAAGGAATATTCTAACAACTTGCCTGAAAGCAATTTACTGAAGACATGATATTTTCCTGAAAGGTGTTTTTTTGTCTTTGCAGACTTTCACGCCCTCTGCCTTTTCTTAGCTATCCGTATACGTCTTACCAACAGGAATCACAAAACATCTAACGTTTCATGTGTGATACATTATTCTTGATAAAGAGGGTACGTTGTCATGAATCACTCTTTATAGTTTTCCTTGGTTTTTGTTTTCGACAAATTACAGAGAGAGAGATGCCCTTCATCAGGACATCTCTCTCTCTTCGTCGTTGTTAGTCAGATACCATTGCTGGTTTCTGTATTCACTAGTCCTCTTTCCAAGTCCTTCCGTAGAAGCTGTCCAGATAGAGTTGTTTGATCTCGCTGATCAGAGGGTAACGAGGATTGGTCCCGGTGCACTGATCATCAAAAGCATTGATCGCAAGCTTGTCCACCGCATCGAGGAACTCATTCTCGTCCACACCCCACTCCTTGATGGATGAGGGAATGTTCAATTCCTTCTTCAGCTTCTCAACCCCTTCAATGAGAGCCTTAACCTTCTCCGCTTGTGTGGATGAGGGTGAGATCGTGATATATGGGGTGTTCTCCTGGTCATTCAATTCCATGGCAATATAATCGGCCGCCCTGGCATACCTACTGACAGCAGAGGGGTACTCATACTGAGGGAAGGCTGCCTGTTTGGTCGGGTTGTCCGTGGCATTGTACCTGATAATGTTACACAGCAAGAGTGCATTGGCCATTCCATGGGGGACATGGAACTTCGCCCCTAGCTTGTGGGCCATCGAGTGACACAGTCCAAGGAACGCATTGGAGAAAGCCATACCTGCCATAGTAGAGGCATTGTGAACCTTCTCTCGGGCCTTCTTGTCTGTGCCGTCGCGGTAGGCCTTTGGCAGGTATTTGAAGATTACCCTTGCAGCCTCAAGGCTCAGACCATTGGTGTAATCAGTAGACATGCTGGAGGCCAGGGCTTCCAAAGCATGGGTAAGCACATCAACACCACAGGCTGCAGTAAGGCCCTTAGGCTGGGTCATGGCAAGTTCACTATCGACGATAGCCATCGTCGGAGTGAGGGCATAGTCTGCAATAGCCCACTTCAAACCGGTCTTTTCGTCAGTAATGATGGCAAAAGGAGTAACCTCACTGCCTGTTCCACTGGTGGTGGGGATACAGACAAGGTCCGCCTTCTTACCCATATCAGGGAAAGAATATATCCGTTTCTGTATATCCATAAAACGCAGAGCGAGACCCTCAAACTGCACTTCGGGATGCTCGTAGAGCAGCCACATGATCTTAGCGGCATCCATTGGAGATCCTCCACCAAGACCGATGAGCACATCGGGCTTGTAGGCGTTGATCGCCTTCATCCCCTCGGTAATGGTTGCTAGTGTGGGATCGGGCTTCACCTGGTGGAAACACTCGTTTTCAATGCCCAGGTCATCGAGGACGTTTGTCACCTTGTCTGCCATACCGCTATTGAAGAGGAATGAGTCAGTAATAACGAAGGCACGTTTCTTGCCCTTCAGCTCGCCAAGGGCGAGGGGGAGGCATCCATATTTGAAGTAGGTCTTGGGTGGCAGTTTGAACCAGAGCATATTTTCCCTCCTGGCAGCTTCAGTCTTGATGTTAAGCAGGTGCTTAGGTCCTACGTTCTCGCTGATGGAGTTGTTTCCCCACGATCCGCATCCCAAGGTAAGGGAGGGCTCAAGACGGAAATTATAGATATCCCCGATAGCTCCCTGACTTGCAGGCATGTTGATCAGCACACGGCTGGTCTTGACCGTCCTGCTGAATGCATTGACCTTTTCCTGCTCTTCTTCATCGATGTAGAGGACACTGGTATGACCAAAACCTCCGAGGGCTACAAGCTTGGCGGCCATGGTTGTCCCTTCACCAAAGTTGTCACATGTGTACATGGCTAGGATCGGACTGAGCTTTTCGTGTGCAAAAGGCTCGCTAAACTCAACTGAGGTTACCTCTCCGATAAGGACCTTGGTATGTTTGGGAACGGTGAAGCCCGCTATCTCGGCAACCTTTTCTGCACTCTGGCCGACAATAGCTGCATTGACGCTATTGCGCTTGGGATCGAGGATGACAAGGCGCAGCTTTGTGATCTCTTCCTTGCTGAGGAAGTACGCCCCGCGGGAGCTGAACTCCAGTTTCACTGCAGCGTAGATGTCCTTGTGGCAGATGACCGTCTGTTCAGAAGCACAGACCACACCATTATCAAATGTTTTTGACATCAAAACAGAACTGACCGCCATCTTAATGTCGGCGCTCTTGTCCAAAAGGGCCGGAGTGTTGCCAGGGCCGACACCAATGGCGGGGATACCGGAAGAGTAGGCACTTTTGACCATCGAAGGACCGCCTGTGGCAAGGATAAGGTTCATCAGGGGGTTCTTCATGAGATAATCGGTCTTGGCCATGGAAGGTTCTGCTATCCATCCGATGATATCTTCAGGGGCCCCTGCCTTAACGGCAGCTTCTAGGATTTCCCTTGCAGCATCGCAAGTGCACTTCTTTGCTTGAGGATGTGGGCTGAATATGATGGCGTTTCGGGTCTTCAGGCTGATAAGGCTTTTGAAGATGGCGGTGCTGGTAGGGTTTGTAGTGGGGATGATACCACAGATAAGGCCCTTGGGCTCTGCTATCCTCTGGATACCAAAGGCCTTGTCCTTCTCTATGATGCCACAGGTCTTGTCATCCTTATATTTGTTGAAGATGTACTCAGCTGAGAAATGGTTTTTGATAACCTTATCCTCGACAATGCCCATGCCGGTCTCTTCAACTGCGTCTATGGCAAGAGAGATTCGTTCGTCATTAGCTGCAATGGCAGCGGCTCGAAATATGGTGTCCACCTGCTCTTGCGAATAGGTGGAGAATTTGATTTGTGCCCGTCGAACCCTTTCAATGAGTTCTTGCAGTTCTAGTTGTCCGTCGAAAAGTTCTGGTGTTGCTTCTTTCTTTGTCATGAATGACTCCTGACTATGAGATGCTTGTAATGTATAAATATTTATCTAATCACGTCAAGAGGTTTTTTGAAACTATGTGAAAAAATAGTGAAATCTTAAAAAAGACACATGAATAGTGAAATTAATAATCTTATGTGTATATTAATAAGTATTTTATATGCATAAATATTGTATGTTGTTATTATCGTGAGGTTAATATGAAATTTTGCTTATAATAGAAATAGTGATGACTATACACACGATACCAATAAATAATGGGGTCGGGATTTTTTTAGATGCTTTATCACTTGCTTCAACACTGCCCGAGGCAGTCTTGAGCAGTGTTTTGTCTATACGCTGGATAAATGTGCCCTTCGAACCCTTAAAGGAAGTGGAAAGCAGGGTGAAGTACCCAAGGGTAAGGGGGATGTAGGCAAGGTTTTTTACGCTGAGACGGGGATTGCTGGCACTGATGCACTGACTTGCGGCCAAGAGGCTGATAAGCCTCAGGGCCTTGATAAGGGCGATTTCACCAGAGCCTTGGGTAAAAGCAACAGAACCAAAGGAAAGCAGCACCTTCCCATAGGGTTCGAAAAGGCTGAGTACCAGCATGGAAAATAGGAGCATCAAAGGTGGTACCACCCTAATCCTTCGTTTGGCTATTTTTTGCAAGACATACATAAGGATGGTGATAACAGCAAGGAATGCCAGTTTATCGACAATAAGAATCGCTGCTATTGCAAGCAGGGCTGCTAGGGCAACCTTGCCGTTATGTTCGCGTTCGACTATGAGAGGCAGTTCAAGCTCAAGCGTATCCTGGGCCAACAGGGAAATAAAGGTCCCTTTTGCTTTGTACTGTTCTGCTACAAAACCCAAGAAAATGCTGCTGATAATACCGATGCCCAACATGAGGGGGGCTGCTACCCATATGGTCTTCCCATATATAAGGAAAGAGGCAACCCCAAGTTGGCTGATGTTGCTGGCCAAGGCTCCGAGGATGCTACAACCCACCAGGGATACACGACTTTTGAATAGGGCCTTTGTCCCTTTCATCAAGAGCCCGCTCGAAAGTGTACCGGCCAGGGAGATGAAGAACAGGTAGGAGAACAGCGTTCCGCTGACAAAGCCCTGTCCTATGGACTTGAGCAACAACAGGATAAAAAACGATTTGAAGGTGAATATGTCAAGCACCAGTAGGATGGGGAGGTTCGCCAGTCCCAGCCTGAGGAAGGGCAGGGGTTTGGGGATGAGGTACTCGAGTGTTGAAAGGAGCAGGGTGGCCGCTGCCACGAATGCTATCTTGCATTCAGTTCGCGACATCATCAACCTCCGTTTCCTTATCAGCAGAGGAGACTATAGTAAGGAGAATCTGATTGGGTAGGCAGGCTATCCAGCCACGTGAATTGGATATGGCGCCTTGCTGCACGCAGGTTTTTGTGGGACAGGGGGAATCGTCGATCTTGGCCGATCCCTTCTCGATGATGATGTGGGTATCGCCAAGGGGACCGTGGACTACAACCTCTCTATCTGTTGCCAAGGAGTAGCGATAAGAGCCTTC
>CAXYZP010000078.1:0-6704 GCA_964293175.1 uncultured Sphaerochaeta sp. | reverse complement strand
TGTGTCTCGCCGAAGGCAAGAGGTTTGTAGAGGCTATAGCTTATGGCGGCCCCAAAGCCCAATTCAGCAAGGGAGAGCATCGTAAGGACATTTGCGAACAGTCCAGATAGGCCCAAATACTCAAGGGAGAGGAACATCACAAATATCTTACGGGCTATAAAGCCACTGATATAGCTTAGGATGAGACCAAGGGTTCCTGCTTGTATGTTTCGGACTGAATTATCTAATCTTGACACCTAAAACCTCGTCTTGGCCTGCAAGCGTATTGATAAAGGCCAGAGCCTAGATTAATACTACCATACCAAAACATAAACAACAGCGAGACAGGATAGTAACTAATCTTCCATATAGACACTACCACCTGTATATAAAACAGGGAGTCTTATCACATATATGATAGCCTATTAGTTGAGTTTACGTAGTATTATCTTCTTCTAAATAGCCTTACAGACCTTTGATCAGGGTCATGTACTCGCTTCGATAATGCTTGAACAAAAGGAGAAACTCTTCACTCCTATAGTCAGCATAGGTCCAGGGAAGGGCGTTGAACTCTCCCTTCTCATAGAAGAGGGTCACCTCTGCATAGATGCCTCTCTGCAGGGGAATGCGGTGCGATCGGTTCTTGGTGGTGGCGAGGATCAGGTTGGCGGCACTGAGCAGGCCGGGGTCCAAATTGATGGTCCTGCCCCCTTCTTTCTTGAACTGCTCTTCGATCTCGTTGGTGATGATCTTCGCATCTGCAAGCAGAGACGGGTCATACAATTTCTCAAACACCAAGAAAAACCGTTGGGGCCTATCACCCATCTCTTTATTGTAATAATCGGTAAAGGTGAAGGGAATAGCTTCGCTCTTTTCAAGGATGGTGCCGAACTGTTTTTTTAGCAGACGAATAAGTTCTGGGTGTCTCTCTTCGTCTGAAGAGAGGACACCCATGATAAGTCGGGAAGGAACAAAGCTCTTCACCTCACCCATATCAGATACCTGCCGTGTAGGTTCCCAAGACTCTCACTGAAGCGCAACAATCCTTCAGTTCGCCCAAAGCATGCTCAAAAGAGCCTGCATCCTGTCCGAGCTCGGTCTCCACAAAGAAGGAGTACTCCCAGGGTTTTCCCGGAATGGGGCGGGACTCGAGCTTCTTCATATTAAGGCCATGCTTGGTAAGGACCAGCAGAGCTTCAAACAGAGAACCGGGGCGGTCCTGGACAGTGAACCTGAGCGAAGCACGATTAACAGGGGCTATTGAGCGGAACGCCTGGGCCATCTCCTCTTTGCAGATGATATAGAACCTGGTGTAGTTACGGGGATTGCTCTCTATGCCCTCTGCGAGGATCTCCATCTCATGGACAGCCGCTGCAGGAGATCCTGCAATGGCAGCGAGGGTCTTGTCGCCGGAAGCCTTCACAAAGCTTACAGAACCTGCCGTATCGAAAAAGGGAATCGCCTCAGCATGCTTAAGTTCACCTCGGAGATAGTCCACACACTGGGCAAGGCCCTGTGGGTGGGAGTAAACCTTCTTGATATCCTCAATCTTACTCCCGGGCAGAGCAATGAGGTTATGAATTATCCTGATCTGCTGTTCCCCCACCACCTGGATATCGGGATAGCGGTCCAAAAGTTCCAGCGTATCGAAGATGGTTCCACCTAAGGTGTTTTCCAAGGGGATCATGCCATAGGTTGCCTCGCCTTGCATCAGGGCTTCGAAGATATCACCAAACTGCTTGCAAGGAAGAGCTACTGCACTTTCATCAAAGGAACGCCTGATGGCGAGTTCGCTGAAAGCTCCCCGTTCGCCCTGGAAGGCAACAGTTAGGGAGGAAGCTTTCTTTCCTTTCTCAACCTCTGCCTTAGCAGGAGGAAGAGTGAGAGGAATCCTTTCCAAGGACTTCCCTACCACAGGACAGAGGGCGTGCAGGTCGCGCATCAGCTTCTCGAACTGCGACGGAAAGAGCGATTGCGGACCGTCGCTGAATGCCAATTCCGGATGATTGTGCACCTCGACCATAAGACCGGACGATCCACTGGCAACCAGGGCAAGGCTCATTGGACTGACCATATCCCTGATGCCTGTAGCATGGCTGGGGTCGCCGATGATCGGCAGGTGGGTCATTTTCTGGATAACAGGAATAGCACTGCAGTCGAGGGTATTACGCGTTGCACGTTCGTACGTACGGATGCCCCGTTCACACAGGACGACCTGGTCGGTACCGCTTGCCATAAGGTATTCGGCCGCCATGAGCCACTCCTCAATGGTTGCGCTGAGCCCACGCTTGAGCAGAACCGGCATGCCGGTCTTCCCGACAGCCTTCAAGAGTTCGAAATTCTGCATGTTGCGTGCCCCGATCTGGAACATGTCTATATATTTGGCCATCATATCGACATCGCTGGGATTGACGATTTCACTTGTAATGGGCAGGTCATACTTCTCGCCTGCCTCCTTGAGGTATTTCAGACCCTCTTCACCCATACCCTGGAAAGCGTAGGGAGAGGTTCTTGGTTTGAAAGCTCCGCCACGCAGGATAACCGCCCCGGCATCACGGACAGAGCGGGCTATCTCCATGATCTGTTTTCGGCTCTCAATGGCACAGGGACCAGCGATGACAGCGACTCTATTGCCACCGATCTTCACCTTGCCCACAGTGACTATGGTGTCCTCTTTCTTCAGCTCACGCGAAGCGAGTTTATAGGGCTTGCTGATGGGAATGACCTTAGTCACCCCTTCGATCAACTCAACCTCACGGAGATCGAGCGAGCTCTGGCCCACAGCACCAAAGACAGTCTCTTCCTGTCCAACGATTTCCTTGACGGTGTAACCCTTGCCAACCAAGAAGGCCTTGAGGTGCTCTTGCTGCACTTCGGTAATGTTTTTCTTTAGTACGATTATCATGCGCCTACGCTAGAATGTATCCTTCAAAAGGTCAAGTGAGCATTGTCTTTTTCCCTCTGCCATGGTATCAAACAGACATGGATGAACACTACTGGGACGACATATTTCTTTCGTTTAGAAAGGCTATCGAAGGCGAAGGGCGGACACTTCCCTCCCTCTCCATCATTGCGGGATTGAAAGATTCCCCCTACCGCGTACTCATCGCCACCATCCTATCCTTACGAACGCGTGATGAGGTGACCCTCTCTGCAAGCAATCGCCTCTTCTCCCTCGCGGAAACCCCTACGTCAATGCTTCTCTTGCCCTTAGAGGAGATAGAGAAGGCCATCTACCCTGCAGGATTCTACAAGACCAAGGCAAAGACAATTCATGCCATTAGCAAGATACTGCTTAGCGAGTACGGAGGTCGTGTCCCTTCTACAAGTGAAGAGCTGATGAAATTACCGGGTGTCGGAATAAAAACAGCCAACCTCACCCTCAACCTGGGGTTTGGAATAGAGGCCATCTGTGTGGACTGTCATGTGCATAAAATTGCGAATAGGATGGGATGGGTCAAGACGAAAACTCCTGAGCAGACTGAAGTCGCACTTCAGAGTGTCATGCCCAGGAGGTTTTGGATACCACTCAATGAACTGTTGGTTATCTATGGACAGCTGATATGCACCTCGATCAGCCCATGGTGCTCGAGGTGCCCTCAACAGCAAACGTGTCCTAAGGTCGGAGTCGATCGGTCACGCTAAGGCTTTCTTGGAAACCTCAAACGTTGCAATAAGGACAATAAGGTGGAACATCACACTCTCAACCCAAGAGATCCAGTGCTCTGCCCTGAATCCGCGAAAGCCAGGGGCAATATCTGCAAAGAAGATTGCCGCGATCCAAATGATCAAAACTGCAATCGTTCCCGCTTTTACAAATACGCCTGAAAGCTTACTGGTAAACAGAGGGATCAGCATGACGAGACCTCCGAGCATAACGATGACCGCAACCAGATAGATAATAACGTCACTGCTGAATGCCCTATACAGAGCCCCTATGCCAGAACTCCCTCCACGGGAGATAAGACCTTGAAGTCCTATGCTGATATACAGCAGAGAAATGACAAGCCTCAGTACAAAAGCACTACTTTTCTTATTAATCACATCAGTCTTAGCCATCACAAACTCCTTTATGATCCAGATCAGTAGACATCCCTAACAACCTGAGATACAGCCTCAGCTTTTCCCAAAGTATAGAAGTGGACGCCGGGAACTCCCTGTTCGATCAGGTCCTTTGCCTGTTTCTTACACCAGTATACTCCAACTTCCTTCACTTCGGAGAGTTTCTTTGCACGATCAAGAAGCTCAACCAGCTCAGGAGGAAAATCTACATGGAAGGTCTGGGGGATGACGGCAAGATCACGCTTGCTGCCGATAGGTTTGATGCCCGGTATGATAGGGACGGTGATACCGTTTTGTCGACACTCTTCGACAAAGCGATAATAGACACTGTTGTCAAAGAACATCTGTGTAACAATATACTCAGCTCCACAGGCAACCTTATGCTTCAGGTGTTCCATGTCAGAGATGCGGTTAGCAGCCTCCGCATGTTTTTCAGGATAGCCTGCAACCCCCGTACAGAAGTTTGTCTTATCTCCATGTATCAGAGACTCATCCAGATAGATGCCCTTGTTTAGGTTTGTTATCTGAGTCACCATATCACTGGAGTACGCGTGTCCTCCCTTGATAGGGATAAACCGTTTCTGTCCGGCAGGCGGGTCTCCCCGCAGGGCGAGGACATTGTTGATGCCCAAAAAGTTAAGCTCCAGCAGAACATCCTCGATTTCCCCACTCTGCATACCTCCACATATGAGGTGGGCGACCACCGGTATGTTGAAGGTGTGCTGAATAAGACCCGACAAGGCGATGGTGCCCGGCCTTTTTCGTACAGTACGTCGTTCGAGCAACCCATCTGGGCGCTCAACATAGATAACCTCTGCCTGATGGTTGGTCACATTGATGTAGGCAGGCTCAAAATGGCTCAGAGAGCGTATGGTTTCCAAGAGCACTTCTGCATTTCCCCCCTTCAAGGGAGGAACCAGTTCAAAGGTAAACAAAGGCTTCTTAGCCTGATTGAGGATATCTATTACTTTCATACTGCTAGTATTCCATACCAGAGAGCAGTGTGACAAGCTTATCCTGTGCAATGCCCTTTTTTTGGGCATAGAGGGCGATCTGGGCCTCTGAAACCTTACCAACGCCGAAATACCGCAGGTCTTCCCCTCCAATAAGCATGGAACAGACCGTTGAAGCGGGATCCATGGCAAAGCTTTCGGTAAGGGCCACCCCAATGTTCTCTTCTGCATCGAGCAGATCGAAAAGGGTGCGCTTCTCACTATGGTCACTCCAGGAAGAGTACCCGGGGGCGGGCCTGATGAAGGAAGAGCAGGAACAACCCCATTTCTGCTTAAGGAAAGCCTCGCCCTCATCGGCAAGCACCTCTGCAAGCCTGTCAGCAAGCATCTGAAGTGCCAGATGGGTATAGCCCTCGTCAGATTTTTTCAGATATTCACCAAGGTGGAGGGCAGAAGTTGCAACCAACAAGCCTACGGTATCATCCTTAGCGATTGCATCACCAAGGCAGAACCCGCTCTCTTCGTTGCGCAGGAAGAAAAAGGAAGAATCTCCCACTTGTACTTCAAGACGATCACTATGGGCAGGAAAAAGTCCACAGACAATTTTACATCCTGATGCGAAGAGATGTTGTATCGCTTTTTTTTCAAGCAGAAGCTTTGCTTCTTGGACCAGGGTCTTCCCCTCTTCGCTAGCGAAGGGAACCTTCCAAGCAGAACAGTACATCTTCCAGTTGATCTTCTCTACTAATGCAGGAAGGGAGAAGTCCTCTAGAACAAAAACTCCATACTCCTTTGCTGTTGTCCCCTCTCGTTTCTGCTTCTGTTTTGTCAGGATAAAGGCATAGTCAAAGCTTTTGGGAGAAATCTTTTTTACCCGGTCTTTGTCTACCAACCTAAGCGTCTGTTGGGCATGTTCCCTAAAAAAAACATCTCGCTTGGATCCGACAGCCAACTGTGCAGTAAGGGCCATTGCCGAAGCATCGCGCGTCTGGATGACAGGGCCCCCGTACAGGGGTGACAGTTTTACCGCTGTATGCAGTTCGCTGGTGGTAGCCCCTCCCACAAAGATGGGTATGGTACAGCCATTCTCCTCAAACAAACTTATCACCGAAGCCATCTCCCGAAGTGAAGGTGTTATAAGCCCGCTGAGACCGACAATATCAGCATGATGCTCCACAGCCGATGCAAGGATTTTTTCCTTGGGAACCATCACCCCAAGGTCAACAACCTCGAAGTTATTGCAAGTAAGGATAAGACTGACGATGTTCTTGCCAATATCATGCACATCGCCTTTGACAGTCGCTATTACAGCAATCTTTTTATTATGACCACCTAAAACAGCTTCAGAACTCTCAAGAAAGAGCGTAATACGAGGTTGCAGGATATCAACTGCCATTTTCATTGTGCGTGCACTCCGTACCACCTGAGGCAGAAAAAGCTTGCCTTTTCCAAATAGGACCCCCACCTCTTTCATTCCTTCCATCAGGGGACCTTCGACAAGGCCGAGGGGATCCTCTTCAGAAAGGGATGCAAGGTCTTCTGCAAGGAAGGTATTCTCCCCCTTGATAACGGCTTGTACCAATCTCTCATTGGGGGGAAGGTTCTTCCAGTCTTCAGAGCTGTTCCCTTGTTTCTTTTTGCCTTCGCTCGGCTTCTGATTGCTCGTCTCTAGGGCAAGATCGATAAGTTCTTTTCTTACTGAAGAGAGGT
>CAXYZP010000077.1:0-6818 GCA_964293175.1 uncultured Sphaerochaeta sp. | reverse complement strand
TCAGTTCCCTCTGCATGGCGATATTCGTAGGAACGTCGCTTCTGCCGCCCATGGGCAGATAGGGGATGTGGAGAAGGGCTTTGCTGAAGCTGATGCTGTAGTCGAACAGACCTACCAGACTAGTCAGATCCAGTGTACCCCTCTTGAGCCACACCTCTGTTTTGCTAAGATTGATAATGGGCGTTTGGTCGTGCATGCCTCGACTCAGGTTCCTTTCCACGTCAGGCGTATCGTCGCTTGGGTGTGTGAGATTCCTGAGAACAAGATACACGTCATCAAGGAGAAGGTCGGTGGTGGGTATGGTTCCAAGCAGGATGTCCTGGTTGAGGACCTGGTCGGGTATGCCACCTGGATTACAGGACAGCCGATCTACTACCGCAATACCAGAGAAGAGGAATTCGTTGCCAACTCGACCCGTCATCCGATGCGGATGACCGTGAAGATGGGAGCAAAGAAGGACGGCACACTTACCGCCGTCTATATGGATGTGCGTGCAAACACCGGTCCTTACGGCAACCACTGTCTTACCGTTCCAATGAATGCATGCTCCAAGACACTGCCCCTTCTCAAATGTGACAACATGAAGTTTGATGTAATAACCTATTACACCAATATCCTGCCTACCGGAGCCTATCAGGGCTATGGCGCCCCTAAGGGCACCTACTCCCTCATGGTCTGTATGGCAGAGCTGGCTGACAAGCTTGGCATCGACTACTACCAGATGGCTATGAAGAACAAGGTAGAGCCCGGTTATATGCTTGAGATCCTCAAGGGTCTTGGCGAAGGAAGGGAAGGGACTGTGGTCCCAGTCGGTTCCTGCGGTCTTGAAGATGCTCTGGTCCAGGGCGCCAAGATGATCGAATGGGGTAAGAAAGTTGCTTCCGATGATCCTGATTGGAAGGTAGGCAAGGGCTTTGCCATGATCCAGCAGGGTTCGGGACTTCCCGGTCTTGACCACTCCAATGCTTGGGCCAAGCTGCTCACCGATGGAACATTCCAGATTTTCAGCGGTGGTGCGGACCTAGGGACCGGACTCGATACGATCAGCGTAAAGATGATAAGTGAAGCGTTCTGCATTCCAATGGACCTGGTTACCTGTATCAGTGGAGATACTGACTCCTGTACCTTCGACACCGGAGCCTATGCTTCCAGCGGTACCTACTTCAGTGGTAATGCTTCCTACTACGCTTCAGAGGATCTGAAGAAGAACCTGCTCGCTGAGGCTGCAAAGCAGATGGGCGAGAAGGCAGAGGATCTTATCTGTCGTGCTCCAGGAGAGGTGTACAGTACAAAGACAAAGAAGAGCCTCACCTATGCAAAGCTCAGCCATGATGCTCTTACCGGTACGGGTTCGGGTCAGGTGATGGGCCGTGCTTCGTTTACCACGAACCATAACTCCATCCCCTATGGCGCTCACTTTGCCCAGGTTGCCGTCAATGTGCGTACTGGCCAGATCAAGGTGCAGAAATTCTATGCCTTGCAGGATGCCGGTACTCCTATCAACCCTGAACTAGCCCTTTGCCAGATGTACGGTGCTGCTCTCAAGTCCATTGGCCATACCCTCTACGAGGATATGATCATCGACGAGAACGGTGTTTGCATCACAGCAAACCTTACTGATTACGGTGTTCCGATGATCAGTGAGCAACCTGAGGATTTCAAGGCTGTCCTGATCGATATCAATGATGAGGTGGGTCCTTATGGAGCCAAGTCTATCAGTGAGATCGCGACCAATGGGGCTGCTCCTGCTATCGCCATTGCTATCCATGATGCCACTGGTGTTTGGATGCGTTCGTGGCCGTTCT
The DNA here is from genome assembly GCA_964293175.1 of uncultured Sphaerochaeta sp. GTDB lineage: Bacteria > Spirochaetota > Spirochaetia > Sphaerochaetales > Sphaerochaetaceae > Sphaerochaeta. The sequence goes on along the minus strand of CAXYZP010000077.1, from coordinate 5,013 downwards.
CAGCAGAGAAGATCCTAAGGGAACTTGGGAAGATTTAAGATTTTTGCAACAAACTGCAACAAATAAACTAGACATTGGATTCTAGTCATGCTATAGTACCGGTGTCTAGTTTTTTCAGAAATACTATGGAGGATCCCCCCGAATGAAAGACAATGCCACTATGAAGAAAATGATTGAAGAGTTGAAAACTCTCAAGACTGAGGACATGTACCTCAATGATTTTTTCCTTACTTGGGATAAATCGGATGATGAGATCAAGGCTGTATTTGATGTAGCCGAGATACTGCGTGCAATGCGTGAAAATAACATTTCCACAAAAGTTTTCGAAAGTGGTCTTGGGATTTCCGTTTTCCGTGATAACTCAACCCGTACCCGTTTCAGCTTCACCAGCGCCTGTAACTTGCTTGGCCTAGCCATCCAGGACCTGGACGAAGGAAAGAGCCAGATTGCCCATGGCGAGACAGTGCGTGAGACTGCCAATATGATCAGCTTCATGGCTGACGTCATTGGTATCCGTGATGACATGTACATCGGAAAGGGCCACACCTACATGAAGACCGTTTCCAGTGCAGTACAGGAAGGATTTGACGAAGGGATTCTCGAACAGAGACCCACTATCGTGAACCTCCAGTGCGACATTGACCACCCAACCCAGAGCATGGCTGACATGTTGCATGTTATCAACCACTTCGGTGGAGTTGAGAACCTCAAGGGCAAGAAAGTTGCCATGACTTGGGCCTATAGCCCCTCATACGGCAAGCCTCTCTCTGTTCCCCAGGGAATCATCGGTCTGTTCACCCGCTTCGGCATGGACGTAGTCCTTGCCCACCCAGAAGGGTACAATGTGATGCCTGAGGTCGAAGAGATCGCTAAGGTCAATGCAAAGAAGGGCGGTGGTTCTTATAAGAGAGTAGAAACCATGGAAGAGGCTTTCAAGGATGCAGACATTGTCTATCCTAAGAGCTGGGCTCCTTTTGCCGTTATGGAAGAGAGGACCGAAATCGTTGCACATGGTGATGAAAAAGCTCTGCACACTCTTGAGCAGAGTTGCCTTGCAACCAATGCCAAGTTTAAGAACTGGACCTGTACCGAAGAGATGATGAAGACCACTAAAGATGGTGAAGCCCTGTACATGCACTGCCTGCCTGCTGACATCACTGGTGTCTCTTGTAAGGAAGGTGAGGTTGAGGAAGCTGTCTTTGACAAGTATCTTGTTCCCCTCTACAAGGAAGCCAGTTATAAGCCTTACATAATTGCAGCAATGATGTTCCTTGCTAAGTTCCAGAATCCTTCTGCAAAGTTGGATGAACTGCTCTCTGATGGGACCAAGAGAATCAAATAAGCGAAAGCGACAAGCAATTCAAACAGAAGGCCAGGAGAAATCCTGGCCTTCGTTAGCAGAGTAGTATTGGGGCTTTTTGTAACGAACACATCCATAGACGAGCGTACATCATCTGACAGGACGATCAGTTCCTTTTTGTCTGTTCCACAAACTGGATACGCAGCCCATTGGGATCGAGAATATAGAAAAACCTGATATGCTCATTCGGCTTGAAAGGGCCTCCCAGAATGGGGATCCCCTGGTCAGTGACAAATTTCATCATGACATCGAGGTCGTCGACAAAGAATCCCATCGATATGTCTTGGCCATAGCTGGCTGGTTTCTCGTCTTTTCTCCAGATAAGCTCAACCTTCGTTTCACCTGCTCCCAAAAACGCCAGTTCCATACCACCTTCAAGGCTCGATCGTCCTTGTAGGGGTAACTGTACAACCTCTTGGTAGAAAGCCAATGAAGTTTCCATATCATTTACTCGTATCGTCGTCCAACTAAAATCCATCTGGTACTCCTTACTTCTTTAGTATAGCATCAGCTGCTAGCTTTGCTGTTGAAAATGCCGCCTGCAGGTTATAGCCACCGCTCTCGCCATCGATATCGAGGACCTCCCCGCAGATATACAAGGCTTTACTCAGTTTCGATTCCATGGTCTTCCTTTCCACCTCACCAAGAGAAACTCCCCCAGAGGTTACCATTGCTGCGTTGAATCCTTTTTTTCCTGAAACTACGAAGGGAGAACCTGTCACCATTTCAATAAGATTCTTTCTTTTATCCTTGGAGAGGTTCGCACAGGTATCTTCTTTGTTCATGGAAAGGGCATGGAGCAACTGTTCTGCCAAGTGAGCAATGATGCCTTCACCTTTAAGAAGGGTGTAGAGTTGCTTCTTTGGATTGTTGGAAAAAAGATCGGTCAAATCCTTTTTTAGTTCTTCCTTATTTGAACAGGGAAGAAGTGAAGCCTTCAGATGATCGCCTTTCCTGATAGTCCTGGAGTTGTTGAGGATTACAGGACCAGAGAGTCCGTCATGGGTGAAGAGCATATCACCGGCTGCCAGGTTATACCGTTTCGACTCGTTTTTGTGGAAGAACTCAACCAGAGAATTCCTGATGGAATTTCCAGCTAGTGCTGCATAAGGATAGTCTGTTACGGTCACTGCCACCAATGAAGGGGAAGGGGAGACTATACTGTGCCCCATCATCTTGGCCAAGGTATAGCCTGACCCGTCACTGCCGGTTGTTGGGTAGCTCATACCTCCGGTAGTCAGCACTACTGTCTTGGCTTGGAACTGTTCATGCTCTGTCTGTACCAGATAGACATTGTTGTCTTCGTCCTTATGCAAGGCCGTGACCTTTGCATTGGTTCTTAAAACCACCCTGTTCTTTGATGCTTTGTGCTCCAGGAGGTCCACAACAGCTTCTGCCTGCAGGCATGAGGGAAAGACCTTGCCATCATCACGTACGGTCAGTGGGAGGCCTTGGTCTTCAAACCAGAGCCTTGTCTGTTGTGTCGGTAGGTTCAATAGGGCAGGTTTGAGAAAGTTGATTTGGTCCTTATTAGCAAAGTGTTTGAGAAATGAAGATGTGTCCTTATTGTTGGTAAGGTTACACATCCCTCCCCCTGTGATGAGGATCTTTTTCCCCATTCTCGGAGAGCTTTCTAAAAGCAATACGCTTTTTCCTAGTATATTTGCACCAAGGAACAGTCCTGCTGCCCCTCCACCTATAATGATTACGTCGTACATGATTTCATCATAGCAGAGAAGGGGGAGGTTTAGCCATGTTTGGTAGGCAACATACGTATGCTTTTGTGAAAAGCCTTGTAGTGTTGGGCACCACGTGCTTTCTTGTCATGGATACTAGGCTTTGGAAATGGAGTCTGTTATCTTATAGGCAAGATCAAACAAATTTCCACGGGTTTCCCTTGTAAGGGTTGTATCGTCAAGGTCTTTTGCCCATGAGCAATAAAAAAGCTATCTAGAATGCTGATAGAAATACTTTGACCTTCACACGAGATCGTTGCTTCACCTGATGAACAGACAGCAACAGCATATCGACCGTCAAGCTCGAATTGGCTTTCGCCTTGTACGATGATCCTTTGTAATTCAAAACATTCAGAAATACTTGGATCAAGCAGCTTATGATGAGTAAGCGTCTTTGATTGAAACAATAATTCTGGTTCTATAAAGTACTTGTTTATGACTTCATCAGGGCTCAGTTTTGAATAATCAAAAATGTCCATGCAAAAATCTATGCCCTTATTCATGAATCTTGCTTCTGGAGGAACTATGATGCCCTCTCGATTGAATTCACAACGCACTACAAGGTCAGATGGTTCCATAACCTCCAACAATAAAAGGCCTTCCCCGATGGCATGGGGGACCCCGCCGGGAATATATATAACATCACCCGGTTTCACTGGAATGGGAATGAAGCAATTATCCATGGCTTCCATATCTTGCGTAAGTACTATCTCTTTCCAGGTCTCTTTGTCTTTTGGCGGATTCTGAAAACCCAACCGTATATAGGGATCTTTTACCGTATCTCGTGCAGCAAGTATGTAATAACATTCAAATTTTCCATGATTAACCCCAAGGTGTTTTTGGGAAAAAGCTTTGGTCGGATGTGCCTGCACATGTAGTCTGATCTTAGAGTCTATCCACTTTACCAGAAAACCGAGGGAATCAGCATTTTCTTTGCCAAGATAATACTTAGAGTTTTGGGTTATAAGCCTTTTGAAATCAGTAGTGTCTTCAAGTTTTGAAAGGCCTTCTCCTGCTGTAGGATCCAATCCAGGGTTAACAGCCTCCACCATCGAACAGATCCACTCTTCCGGTCTGTCAGAATCTTGAGCATCTACGGTACCTCGAATGGTTTCAAGTATTTTACCACCGATATAATTTCTTCGTACTCTATTTTCATGCATCTTCAGCAAAGGGGTTACCATAATATTGTTCCTTATATATTAAATATATGATTACTATACACCAAGTCATCATATAAATAAAGAAGGAAAATCAAGTAAATTACTTTACATACAATGAATATGACCTATACTGAATATGTTGTGAGATATATTAGGAGTTTTTGATTTAATCATATGATGACTTAGGGGAATTGCAAATTATGATGGAAGAAAAGAAGGACAGAGTTTCTGCTAGTTCGCTTGTCGTCGATTACATTAGGGAGAAATTACTGAATAGAGATTGGGAAGAGGGTGAGAAAATTGCAACCGAAACAGAATTGATGAAAATTGTCGGAGTAGGACGACAAGCTGTTAGGGAGGCGATTGGCAACCTTGTTTCACTCGATATATTGGATAAACGACAAGGCTCTGGAACGTTTGTAAAGGGTATTACAATTAACTCAGCTTTAACACAGTTGGTTTCAGGTGTTTTCCTCAATGAATATGACACATTGGCAATACTGGGGTTTCGAAAGATTATAGAACCAGCCTGTGTTCAACTGTTTATCAACAATTACAACAAAGAACATATAGAACTCCTCAACAAGCATGTACAGAAAATGAAAAAATATGAGTTTGACAGGACTAATGAAAAGTTCTGCATTGCAGATGGTGATTTTCATACTACGATAATTAATGGTGCAGATAATCCAGTGATTAAAAAAGTCATGGAAATCATGTCTCCATTATTATATTCGTATCAATTAAAAACTTT
>CAXYZP010000076.1:0-6967 GCA_964293175.1 uncultured Sphaerochaeta sp. | reverse complement strand
GCTGGTGATGGGCACAGAGAGGAACATCCCGGGGATGCCCCAGATATATCCCCACAAGGTCAGAGAAACGAGGATGACAAAGGGAGAGAGATTCAGCTGCCCTCCCTGGAGTTTGGGGTCGATGATGTTTCCAAGGATGGTCTGGATGCTGATGGTCATAATGCCAACATAGATTACATTGGACCAGTTCGGTGCAAATTGTATCAGGGCCATGGCGATGGTAAGGGTGGTTATGATCAGCGAACCTATGGAGGGGATAAAGTTGAAGACGAAGGCGAGAACACCCCAGAGCATAGGAAGGTCAAGACCGGTTACCAAGGCTGTCAGATAGAACATGACACCGGTCATTGCACTGATGACACCCTTGAGCAACAGATATTTTGATACCTGGCGTGTAATACGTTCGAAGAGTACGGCAACTTTCAGACCTTTGCTCTTGGGCACTGCTGCCAACAGCTTGGGAATGGCACTCTGTCGTTCCAGCATGAGGAACAGGAAAAAGATGAAGACCATCATCGCAACCTTAGTCACCGAAAGAAACTTGTTGGAGATGCTGGTAAGGCTGGTAATGGCGAGGTTTGACCAGTTGACGGGAAGAGCGGCCAGGAAGGATGTGCCTGTTGGCAGTTCTACAAACTGGTTGAGCTTGCTGGAAAGCAGGCGGTCAAGAGAGACCACCTTGTCTGCATAGAAGGGAATGAGTCTGACCAGGGTATCGACAGTCATGACTACGAACCAGGCGGCTGCAAAAAAGAAGAAGAGCAGCAACACCATGACAAGGGAAACTGAGAAGATTCTGGGAATATGGAGTTTGTCCAGCCGGCGTACCAGCGGACTGAAGATGAGGAAGCAGAAAAAAGACAGAATTAAAGGTATGGTGACATCTTTTGATAGCTTGAGCACAGCAAGAATAGCAAGGGTTACGAGAATTCCGAGGAAAATCTGTATATATCGGTTGTTTGCCTGGGGTGTTTCTGTCATGAAACAACTATAGACTAGCTTGGAAAAAGCTTCAATATCTGATATGACTCTATAGTATGGATCAAAAGAGTAATTTGGATAGAATTCAGATCGTACTGGTTGGCACACAAGACGGTGCCAATGTCGGCTCTGTCTGCCGAGCCATGAAAACAATGGGCATCACGCATTTGGTATTGGTGGGCGACAGGGAGTACGATGAGAATCGGGTACGGACCCTTGCCCTACATGCAAGGGATGTCTGGGAGAATGCTAAGCGGTTCGAATCTCTATCTGAGGCTCTTGCTACCAGCGTTCTTACTGTCGCTTCTACCCGACGTCAGGGAAAGTTCAGAAAAGACAGTGTGCTGAACCCTCAGCAGCTTGCCTCACGGGTACAAAAAACTGGAGAAGGTCTTGTATCCATTGTATTCGGACGTGAGTCCGATGGCCTCACTGACGAGGAGGTAGCCCAGTGTTCGAGTGTAGTAAGCATTCCTACCAGTGATGATTTCCCCTCCCTAAACCTCTCCCAAGCTGTCCAGATCATAACATTCAACCTTTTTGACAAGATCAAGACTTGGCAGGTAGCGGCTGTCCCCGTGGAACAGGCACGCTATGAGCAGGTCGCAGTGACTGCAACCTCAGCTATGGATGAGATTGGGTACTTCAAGCAGGCTCATGAGAAGCTATGGACATTCCGTTTTCTCAGGGATGTGTTTGTACGTGCGGCCCTCACCGAAAGTGAGATCCAAAAGATGGAGAAGGTCTTTGTGAAAATGAGCAGGATCAAGGCCCATAAGGAACCAAAAAAAGATGTTTAAGCATTTTTTCGATCCCCTTCCCCGTGTAGTCGCCCATAGGGGTGATAGCGCTCACTTTCCTGAAAACACAATGGAAGCCTTCTTAAGTGCCTACAAGATGGGTGTCGATGTCATTGAAACAGATGTCCATCTCAGTAAAGATGGGGTGGTTGTCATCTGGCACGATGAAACCCTCGAGCGTAATACAAACGGCACAGGTAGGATCGAGGAGCACACCCTTGAGGAACTCAAAAGCTATGACGCAGGGTATACCTTTACAACCGACGGGGGAAAGACGTTTCCCTTCAGAGGCAAGGGGGTGCAGCTTTGCACCTTGGATGAGGCGCTCAAAGCTTGTCCGGCACAACGATTCAATGTTGACTTGAAGACCTTAGGCGAGCCTATCGTCGATGCCTTCATCACTGTGATCCAGCAGAACCAGGCAAAAAGACGGGTCGTAGGGGCCTCTTTCTTTCTCTTGAACCTCAGACTCCTACGCAAAAAAGAGCCTAGGATCATAACCAGCGCCGCAGGACTTGAAGTGCGTTGGTATCTCCTGTTACAAAAATTAAAAATACTTCCCAGAGTATTACACAAGAAGCGACAGATAATCTTCCAAGTCCCCCCCGGCCAGGGGTGTATCACAGTCATTACCCCTTCGTTTGTCAAAGCGATGCACAAGCGCAATGCGATAATACAAGTCTGGACCATCAACGACAAAGCAGAGATGGAGCGCCTGTTCAAAATGGGCGTTGATTCGGTCATGACGGACAAACCTGCTTTGGCGATGGAAGTTGCCAAAAGCCTCGGACTATAACAAAAACTCAGGAGCTTACCCATGAAACCATCAGATGTGTTCTTCATCAATTTACGTTGTGAGGGCGGTGACTCACGCCTCAACAAGCTAGAGAGACTCATAACCAAGGCAGGGATTGAGAATATCGATTTCACAGGGAAGTTTGTTGCCATCAAGATACATTTCGGAGAGCCGGGTAACCTTGCCTTTCTCCGGCCTAACTACGCAGCCACTGTAGTCGATCTTGTAAAGAGGCTCGGAGGCAAACCTTTTCTGACTGACTGCAACACTCTGTATGTGGGAGGCAGAAAAAATGCCCTCGACCATCTGGAGAGTGCTTATAAAAATGGCTACATGCCCTATGCTACAGGAGCCCATGTCATCATAGCTGACGGACTGAAAGGAACCGATGAGGTGCTTGTCCCTGTACGCAATGGCGAGTATGTCACAGAAGCAAAGATAGGGCGTGCCGTTATGGATGCCGACATTGTAATCTCACTGGCTCACTTCAAAGGCCATGAGGCCACTGGCTTTGGCGGTGCGCTGAAGAACCTCGGCATGGGATGCGGTTCACGCAGAGGCAAGATGGAGATGCATAGCGACGGCAAGCCGCAGATAGAGGAGAGCCTCTGCATCAAGTGCGGCGCCTGTATCAAGATATGTGCCCACGATGCTCCGCTGATAACCAAAGACAGATCTTGGATAGACCACGACAAGTGTGTGGGATGCGGAATGTGCATTGGAGTCTGCCCTACTGACGCTATCCAACCAGGGGACAGCAGTTCCAATGACAAGCTCAATTACAAGATCAGCGAGTACTCCCAGGCTGTATGTGACGGAAGGCCAACCTTCCATATTAACGTAGTCATCGACATCTCTCCTAACTGCGATTGCCATGGGGAGAATGATGTATCAATCGTCCCGGATGTGGGGATGTTAGCTTCCTTTGACCCAGTAGCCCTCGATAGAGCTTGTGTGGATATGGTAAATGCCCAACCGCCCATCCAGGGAACCAGACTCACAGAAGGAAAAAAAGTTCATGGGGACAATCTTGATACCAACCACCCCCAGACTAACTGGAGAACTGGCCTGGAGCATGCAGAGAGAATTGGATTGGGAACTCAGCAATACAAAATTATTGAGGTGAAGTAAATACCATCTGCACGATCATGCCACTACCATCCTATGCTATAGGGTTGGTAATGGATACGCATGAAGTGGGATGAGATAAAAAAATGATAAAACAAAACGAGATTTAAGATACGATAATAATACCAAAGAACAAACGGGCCACATGTGTGACCCGTTTGTTCTTTGTATCAATAGTGTTGAAATCCTTGTTTTAGGTGGTTATCCACCTACATTAAGAAGCAATCCAACCGATCAGTGAACCATCTTCTTCACATCAAGGTTCTGACTTTCGATATCCTTGAAGTAGTTGTAGGTGTTTACCTTCAGCTCGCCACAGGCCTTCTCGTCACAGACGATAACTGCCTTGGGATGAAGCTGCAATGCACTACAGGTCCAGCGATGGGTCACCCCACCCTCTACAGCGGCATCCAAGGCAAGGGCCTTGTTGTGACCGTTTACCAGGATGACAACCTCGCGGCTGTCGGGTATCGTCTTGATCCCTACAGTCAGTGCTGTGGAGGGGACCTTGTTGATGTCGTTGTCGAAGAATCGGCTGTTCATGACCTTTGTATCGTAGGTCAGGCTCTTGATGCGAGTCTTGCTGGTAAGGCTGGAGAAAGGCTCGTTGAAAGCAATGTGTCCGTCAGAGCCTATGCCACCCAAGAAAAGGTCTATACCGCCAAAGGATGCGATAGCAGCCTCAAAGGCTTCACATTCGGCTACCAGATCTTTTGCCATGCCATCGAGGATGTGTGCATTCTCCCTCTTGATGTCAATGTGGCTGAAAAAGTTCTTCCACATAAAGGTGTAGTAGCTCTGCTCGTGCTCACGCTCGAGTCCTACATACTCATCCATATTGAAGGTCACCACGTGCTCAAAGGATACATATCCTTCCTTGTTGAGCCTGATAAGCTCTGCATATGTGCCTAAAGGAGATGATCCTGTGGGAAGTCCGAGGACAAAGGGCTTTGCCTCTGTCGGTTTGTATGCTCTGATCCTGTTGGCAATATGTCGTGCCGCCCAAAGGGACAGGTTCTCATAATCGTCTTGAATAATTACTCGCATTGCTTATCTCCTATGTAGCTTCTAGCATAGCCAATATAGCGATGCTATACAATCGTTATCTCTACTCCACCCGTTCGATGATCCCACCGCAAAGAATCACAGGACCGTCATATAGAACCAACGACTGTCCAAGTGTGGCTGCCTGAATCTCAGAATCAAATATAGCTGTGACCGTCCCATCCTCGTTCTGATGTGCCGTAGCGGCCACAGGAGAGCGTGTGGATCGTATCTTAGCCAGGACTGCAACTTCACCTGTAAGATGATCACTAAGGCCCCAGACGAGGTTCCCAGCTGTAACCGAAGACTGGTAGGTATGTTCGACAAACCCAACCACGACCTCATTGGAATCGGCCCTTAGAGAGAGAACATAGAGAGGCTTCTCAGCGGCAAGGCCAAGGCCTTTACGCTGACCTATGGTGTAGTGCCAGATGCCCTCGTGCTTTCCCAGTACGTTGCCATCGAGATCTACGATATTCCCTTCTGTATTGCTCACTTCCAACAGGTCGGTGTAATCCCCGCCATAGAAGTCCTGGCTCTCCTGCTCGTGCACCTCATGGAAGTTCTGACTCTCATCAATGAGGCGCACCTCATCCTTGTGCATATCCCCCAAGGGGAAAAGTGTAGTTGCTAGCTGCTCTTGGGTAAGGCGGTAGAGGAAGTAGGACTGGTCCTTCTTCAGGTCAGCAGGCTGAGAGACTGCATATCTGCCGTCCTTCTCTATGATGCGTGCATAATGGCCTGTGGCAAACTTGTCAAACTGGAGGCCTTTCTCCCTTGCATAGTCGAGCATGGCTCCGAACTTAATCTTGGAGTTGCACCAGACGCAGGGATTGGGTGTCCTCCCACTCACATAATCATCGCTGAAGTTTTTCAGCACCACCTGCTCGAACTGGTCACTGAGCTCAAGAATCTGGTGCTCTATACCCAGGCGCTCACAGATAGCTTGTATTTTTTTCAGGTCTTTTGTCTTGTCAGGGGCAAAGCAGGAGTTGGTCTGCTTTGGCACAGGAAGGTCGGAGCGGTTGCTCCAGATTGTCATGGTAACGCCCACGACCTCGTGTCCCTGCTGTTTGAGCAGATATGCGGCCACCGTCGAATCGATGCCTCCGCTCATGCCTATAAGTACTCTCATAGAACCTCCAGAAAAAGTATCCTTGATTATAGCATCAAAAGAGACCGCCTTGGAATTCCAAGGCGGTCTTTAACAAGCGAGAGCGACGGGACTCGAACCCGCGATCTACGGCGTGACAGGCCGTCGCGATAACCAGCTTCGCTACGCCCTCGTAGCAAGTAGCAAACTACAATATCGCTGTAGTTTTGTCAACAACCCCTAGAAAGAAACTGTAAAAATTCTCTGTTTTTACTCATTGAGATGCAATGAGGCTGCTTTTTTCTAAGAAAATCACAAATCTTGCAATTGGAGAGACTAAAGCTATTTTTTATTTGATCTGCACATTCAATGTTCTTGTTACTATAATTATAGCTAAAAGCCACTACGTAAAGCGAAAATGATTTTTTCCTGTTTTCACACAATTGTGCGTTACATCACAAAAAGATCTTAACTGGATAGCATCCAAAACGCTGTTTTCGAAGAGTAAAGCCCTGATTGCAACCCCTTGCCGAGTTGCAAGCAGAGCTCTTGGTGCGTATACTCCTACATAAGGAGTTCACATGCAAGAAACCATCCTACTTTTCTTTCAGAACATCAGCAGCCCTTTTATGGACTCATTTGCCAACATTGCTTCAGCGGTTGGGGAACAGACCTTTGTCATTGTCGTAATGCTCTATATCCTATGGAACATCGACAAGAACAAAGGCTTCACCATCTGCTCCACCCTGCTCTTCTCAGTCATATCCATGGGACTGCTCAAGGCAATTGTCAGAGCCCCGAGGCCTTTCCAGGTATTGGAAAGCATCGATGGCAAACGTCTGGCAACAGCTACCGGATACTCCTTCCCTTCAGGTCATACTACAACGTCCTCATCTTTTTACAGTGCTCTGGCCTTCGCCTTCAAAAAGAAGGGTCTCAGCATATTGTGTGCCATCATGATAGTACTGGTAGGTACAAGCAGGCTCTATCTTGGAGTCCACTGGCCCATCGATGTGTTTGGGGGGTTGGTCCTGGGTATCGGCATCACGTTCATTGCCTATGCCAAGTTGAGTGCCCTCTATGAGGACAAAAAGAGACGCTACAGTTTCACCCTCATTGTAGGAA
>CAXYZP010000075.1:0-7026 GCA_964293175.1 uncultured Sphaerochaeta sp. | reverse complement strand
CAGGTTAGTGTATAATATTACAGGTATTCTTTACCTTTTCAAGGGTCGAGGATAGGAAAAGCGATATATCCATAAGTAAAATGCATGTCGTTACCAGAAAAACTGGACTATCCTTACTATGATGAAATACAAAGAGTGACAGTATTCATCTTTTCGAATTCTTAAGGAGGAAACGAATGCGTATTACAAAGAAGGTTCTTGGTTTCTGTCTGATTCTCTCTTTGGTTGTCGGCACGCTGTTTGCCAATGGTGTAACCGAGACAGCCTCTCCTGCCACCAGTGGCACGACGACCCTGAAATGGGCTCTCTGGGATATTTCTTCCACAACGTATTATGAGCCGCTGATCGCAGCCTATGAGAAAGCACATCCAAACGTTACAATTGAAATGCTTGACCTTGGTTCAGCAGATTTCATGACGATGTTGCAGACTCAGCTTTCTGGAGGAGATTCCAGCATTGATGTCATTACTATCAAGGATATTCCTGGCTACAATAATTTGGTCAAGAAAAATCTGCTGATGAACCTAAATGACAAAATCGCCAGCGAAAAGGTTGATACATCCCTGTATGGTGGTACCACTGATCAGATTACAGTGGGTGGGAATCTGTACGGTATTCCGTTCCGCAGTGATTTTTGGGTCGTATTTTACAACAAGGGCCTGTTTGACAAGGCAGGCATTGCTTATCCTTCCAATGATATGACGTTTGCCCAGTATGATGCCCTTGCCCGCAAAGTTACCAGTGGAGTAGGAGCAAACAAGGTGTATGGGGCTCACTACCACACATGGCGTTCTGCTGTGCAGTTGTTTGGTATCCTTGATGGGAAACACACTATTGTCGACGGTGAGTACTCTTTCCTCAGGCCTTATTACGAATTGGTCCTCAATGAACAGAAAGATGGCATCTGCCAGAACTATGCTACCTTAAAGACCTCTTCCACCCACTACAGTGGTGTTTTCTACAACAACAGTGTTGCTATGTTGAACATGGGCTCATGGTTTATCGCCACACTAATCGACAAAGTCGAAAAAGGTGAAGCCGATTGTAAGGATTGGGGCATCGTCAAGTATCCTCATGCTGAAGGGGTAAAAAGTGGCACCACTTTGGCTACCATCACATCCCTGGGAGTCAGCAATGCTTCCAAGAAAAAAGATGCGGCTTTTGATTTCGTCAAGTTCGTAACAGGACCCGAAGGTGCTCAAATTGTCGCTAAAACCGGTACCATCCCTGCGATCACAAATGATTCCGTCACCAAGATCATCTCCTCCATGCCAGGATTCCCAACTGACAAGGCCAGTGCCGATGCTTTACAGGTCACCAAGGGCTATCTTGAGATGCCATTGCATGAAAAAGCTGCTGAGATTGAGATTGTCCTGAATCAGGTACATGATGAGATCATGACAAACAACATTTCCATCAATGCAGGTCTGGATAAAATGTCCGTCCAAGTCCAGAAGATCCTGAACAAGTAGAGCTCTTGCTCTTTCATACAATGGGGGCAAAAAATTGCCCCCATTGGTATCTACACAGCGATTATAAATATCCTAGAGGATGGAAAGATGCCATCAAAGAAAGCACAGCTAAAAAAACAACTGATTGCATATAGCTTTATAGCACCAAATTTCATTGGGTTCGCAGTCTTTACCTTAGTACCGATTATCTTCGCCTTTGCTTTGGCGTTTCTTCATTGGGATGGGTCCAATCCCATAACTTGGGCAGGGTTCTCTAATTTTAAGGACCTGTTTGATGACGACCAGTTCAAAGCGGCCTTACGCAATACAATAGTGTATGCAGGTGGAACAGTTCCCCTTACCCTGGTCAGTTCCCTATTTCTTGCTGTCATCCTAAACCAAGGGGTCAAGGGGAAGGGCTTTTTTCGGACTGTCAGCTTTTTCCCGTATGTAGCATCCTTGGTAGCCGTGGCGGCTGTCTGGAATATGATTTTTAATCCGGCAAAAGGTCCGGTAAATATGGCTCTATTCCAACTTGGTTTTGAAAACGTGCCGGGTTGGGCTGCAGACAAACACTGGGCAATGGTAACCATCATACTCTTCAGTGTGTGGAAATATATGGGTTACTACATGATTATCTATCTTGCTGGTTTGCAAGGGATAAATTCTGAACTTTACGAGGCGGCAAACCTCGATGGTGCCAATATCTGGCAACGTTTCAGGTTTGTGACGGTTCCACAGCTCAGACCAACTACATTCTTTGTCCTGGTCATGCTGACTATCCAATGTTTTAAAGTCTATGACATTGTCTATATGATCACTCAGGGTGGACCGGGAACCGCCACTTTGGTCTTGGTGTATGACATCTATAACAAAGCATTCGTCAGTTGGAACCTTGGTTCCGCCAGCGCCGTTGCAATGGTGCTGTTCATTCTAGTCCTTACCGTGACACTGGTGCAGTTTCAGGGTGAGAAAAAAATGAATTAGGGAGAACCAAATATGCAAATAAAATCAAGAGGCACAAAAATTGGAACAGCCTTGCTCTATGTTTTTTTGGTTGTCAGTTCCTTACTCATGCTTGTCCCCTTTATCTGGATGCTCAGCGCCTCGCTGAAATTAGATAAGGATGTCTTCGTCTTTCCGATCAAATGGCTCCCCTCTGATCCGAGATGGCAAAATTATAAAGATATCTGGACAAAGATCCCTTTGGGGCTCTTTATCAAGAATTCGGCCAAGTTGACGATCATCGTCACCATCCTTCAGCTTTTGAGTTCGTCCTTTGGCGCCTATGCCTTCGCCAAGCTTCGCTTCAAGGGAAAAAATGTCCTGTTCCTCGGGTATATCGCCACCATTGCCATGCCTTGGCATGTATATATGGTTCCTCAGTTTATCATGATGCGATATTTTCATCTGAACAACACCCACCTTTCCATCATTTTCCTACAGGCTTTCAGCGCTTTTGGAGTATTCCTTATGCGACAGTTTTATGAAGGGGTTCCCGATGAGCTGTGTGAGGCTGCCCGGATAGACGGTATGAGCGAATATCGGATCTGGGCCCAGATTATGCTCCCACTCTCTGTACCGGCCCTCTCCTCGTTGACAATAATTACCTTTGTGAATACCTGGAATGATTTTTTAGGTCCCTTACTGTATTTGACCAGGACAGAATTAAAGACGGTACAGATTGGACTTCGCATGTTCATCGGCCAATACTCCTCAGAGTATGGCCTGATCATGGCTGCAAGTGTCGTGGCATTGATTCCTGTTGTAGTGATCTTCCTGTCCCTACAGAAATTCTTTGTCCAGGGAGTCGCTAATACAGGGTTAAAGGGTTGATATGAAAAGAGAAGAAATTTCTCCCAGTGAGGTTCTCCAGGGGCTTGATATGGCTTGTCTGCAGGTTGTAAGGAACCTGCCTGCATTTACCTACCGTTGCCAGAACCACTCTTCTGTCAATAATTTCTATGCTCCCTGTGACAACAACCAGTGGACCTGTGGCTTTTGGCCCGGTGAGATTTGCCTGGCCTATGAGCATACCCACAATGAGATCCTTATCCATGCCGCACAAATTCAAGTAGAGAGCTTTCTCTCCAGGATAGAAAACCACATCGAGGTAGACCATCATGACATGGGCTTCCTCTATAGTCTGTCCTGCGTTTCCGTCTATAAACTGACCGGCAATACATATTCCCGACAGGCAGCTCTCCTAGCTGCCGACCAGCTGGTTTCACGCTTTCAAAGGGTAGGAGGATTTATCCAGGCTTGGGGTGAAATGGGGGCGAGGGAGAACTATCGGTTCATCATTGACTGTCTGCTCAATCTTCCTCTGCTCTATTGGGCAAGTGAAGAGACCCATGATGGCATATATCGTGACATAGCGATCAGGCATACGAAGACATGCCTCGCCAATTCTTTCAGACCTGACGGCTCCACTTTTCACACTTTCTTTATGGATCTTGAAAGCGGGGAGCCTGTCAGGGGTGAAACCTGTCAGGGGTACCGCTTTGACTCATCCTGGGCCAGAGGCCAAGCCTGGGGCCTCTATGGCTTGGCTCTTAGCTACCGGTATACCAAGGATGAGAATTGCATTGCCTTGTTTCGTAAGGCACTTAATTACTATCTTTCCAGACTTCCGCATGATCTGGTCCCCTATTGGGATTTGATCTTTACCAGCGGAGATGAAGAGCGTGATTCCTCAAGTGCCTCGATAACTGCCTGTGGCCTGCTGGAGATTTCCAAGTACTTGGAGAAAGAAGAAGCTGAAAAGTATGTGTCGTTGGCTCGCCAGATGATCAAGAGCCTGTTCGATTCCTATCGTGTGACAGATCCTGCCAAATCGAATGGCTTGGTACTGCATGGGACCTACTCGAAGAAATCCCCGTATAACACTTGTACACCCGAAGGGGTGGATGAATGCGTTTCCTGGGGAGATTATTTCTATATGGAAGCATTGACGCGTTTAAAAGGACCTTGGGATCTATATTGGTAGGAGGGATGGAAATGAAACCGGAACAGTTTTTTAATCAGGGCAAGGAATATTTTTTTGATGATAAGGCTTCAATTGTTGAACATGTAAGGACTTACAAGAGTGACGAGGCTGAAGAAATCATTGGTCTTCCTGATGAAGTGGTGAACCAGTCGTCTCGTTTTCTATTACGCTGCGATATGGAACGTACAACCATTCCTGTGCATTTCGCAGGGGAAATCGACTGGCTGCATCAACCGGGAGACGATAGTGAGTGGGTCTTTGCGTTTAACCGGATGCACTTTTGGATCTGCCTCGGGCAAGCCTATGCCCTTACGGACGATGAGAAGTATGCACAAGCCTTTGCAGACCAGCTTTGTCACTGGGTACAGACCGTAAAAAGGGAGGATAGCCGTTCTGCCAAGGCCTGGCGGTCAATTGAAGCTGGGATACGTATGGAATATTGGACAAAGGCCCTGTTGTATTTTGAAGGGAGTCCCTGTATTACCGAGAGTGTACTTGATGTGTTCATTACTTCTGTAACCGAACATGCCGAGTTCCTCATGGGGATATGGGATAGCTATCATCTGATGAGCAATTGGGGAGTGTTGGAAAACCATGGCCTGTTTATTGCTTCTGTGATCCTTCCTGCTTCCGAAAGGACTCTTGAATTCCAGAAGGAAGCCATCCGCCGCCTTGCCTTGGAGATTGATATACAGGTGTATGACGACGGCGTGCAGTGGGAACAGTCTCCTATGTACCACAACCATGTAGCCCATAATTTTTTGGATGTCCTCATTCTTTCCAAGCCAAATGGCATTGTCTTGCCACCAATCATAGCCTTAAAGACCCAGAGCATGTGTCACGCAACGTTCGTCTGGCAGAAACCCGATGGGAAAAGCCCCCTTATGGGGGATAGTGATGAGATTGACCAGCGAGACATCATAACCAAAGGCGCCTATCTCTTTACCGACTCCCTTCTCAAGAGCAGGGCTTCCGACCTCTTTGACTTTGACACACTATGGGATTTGGGCCTTGAAGCTCAGAAAGAGTACGTTCGTATGCCAGTTCGTGAGGTTAACTCCAGTCTTGAAGTTCTCAAGGAGAGCGGGAACGCCTATATACGCCGTGGCGGATCCTATGTGCACTTTCACTGTGGGACGATGGGGGCCGGCCACGGTCACAGCGATAAGATGCACATCGATCTGTTCGCCAATGGTGAGGATGTTCTGATGGATGCGGGGCGTTTTACGTATGTTGCAAAGCCTGAGAGGTATGAGTTCAAGGATTGTACAGCCCATAATACCACCACGGTCGATGGCGAGAATTTTACCGTATGCAAGGACAGTTGGGAGTGTTCCAAGCTGACCTGCCCTGTAAACTTTACCTGTAACCAGAAAGATGGCTATCAGTTTGTGCAGGGAGGACACCTTGGGTACCAGCACAAGGGTGTTTTCGTAAACAGGAAGCTTGTTGTCCTTCAGGAAGACCTATTGCTGTTGTGCGACGAATTTAATGCAAAAGCAGAACACACTTATCAGCAGTATCTTCATTTCAACAGCGAGGGGATGGTTTCAAGGCAGAAAAGTCCTTTTCGTTATCATTCTAAGCTTAATGTTGTTGAGACCTGTTTGCTTGCCCCTGATTGTAAAAGCAGCATCATCCCAACTAGGGTTTCCAGGCATTACAACGAGACAGAGGCTAACCAGACTATCAAAACTGAGTTTTCAGGAGAAGGTTTTACTTCGATATTTACTGTAATCTCAATAAACAAGCCAAACGAATTTATACCCCTGCAGGTTAAGAAGGTGCCTGTAACATCAAATTTCAAGGGGTTTATTTTTTCCGATTCCCTGATAGAGGCTGTGAACATTTCCAAAGGGGAAGCCTCCTACACTGTTGTCATTGCACACCAGGAATGGGCAAGCCCCACCGACACCTTCAACGCCGATGGCTGTACAGGGTTTGGGAATGTGGTGGTGTTTGACAGGTCTCAGGGAGAAGAGGGCTCTGGGACACGCTTACATTCCTAGCATCTGAGAAGGGTAGGGATTGTCAGGCTCTCTTGTCTTCCTATAAAGAGGTGGAACATCAGATAAAGACATCCTTACACAAGATCCAACAAATAGGAGATGAAGACCTTCTGGATTTAACTGATGTCTTGATTTTGATAAAAGTTGGTGCAGTATTTCGGGCGCTACTTCCTATACCAATAGGGGGCAGTACAAGGTGTTTGAGACGTAAGGGATAGAAGAAAGAAAGACATTGACCACCTGAAGTATGAGGAGAACCGGACTTTCCCCTCATAGGGAAGGTGGTTGTTTTGTGTATGGTTCCCCCTTAGATACGTTTACGGTATTGATGTATCGAGTGGCCTAAAACAAGAAGGATCTCTAGGTCGTTATCTACTATCTGTATTATTAGTCACAAATGTGGTAATATATAGGTAGGTATAACAAGGATCACAGCTTAGAAGTAAGTTATTTAAACCTTTATATAATAATTACTTAATCTTGTGAAAAACTTGTTTTAGCGATCTTCGATATTCTATGGAGGATTTTATATGGATATGATCACAATTGATACTTTACAAGAAATACTGACACATAG
>CAXYZP010000074.1:0-7035 GCA_964293175.1 uncultured Sphaerochaeta sp. | reverse complement strand
TCTTTCCTCCGGGAAGGGCAAAGACATTGGCAACAAGACTGTAGATCTTCTGTGCTGTCTCAACTGTTCCCTCCTCAATGTAGGTCAGAGCCTTTTTCTCATTGAACAGGATGGTCATCAGAGTCTTGGTATTCTTCCTGTTCTCCTGGACCTCCTTGCGTGAGTCGATACAACGGTTGGTATAGTCAAGTAACTGCAATTCAGTGAACAACAGCTGTTCTGGAGTTATACCGGCCTTGACCCACTGCTTTTCCTCGGAGTTCTTTATAAGGTAGATAAATGTAGACGCTTTTTCCTTGAAATTATCAACCGCATCCTTGTAGACCTTATTGAATTCTGCGGTCTTCTTATTATGGCGGAAGATTTCAGGGATATAACTGGTAAGATAGTACTGGAAAAGATTTGCAAGAACCTTGCTCCAGAGGGGAACCTCAGCGACCACATGGTCGATGAAGCTCTTCTTCAGTTCAGGATCCTTGATCCTATTGAAATTAGCCTCTACATCTTCAGTCCTTTCAAAGAGTTCCTTAAAGGAGATACCCTCGACACGATTGATGAAGTTCATATTATGCTTCTGTACCAGATCCTCTAGCAAGAGGAATGCACTGAAGGTATAGTCGTTGACCTCACCAATAGGCTTGAGAGCCCCGTTTTCCTCGAGGAACATGTCGCTGAAGTACTTTACCATCTCATAGAAAAAATCGCTTTCCACATCACCTTTGGAGGTGATGAATTCTTTCAGTCTCTTGATCTTATCGTAGAACTGCTTCTCACTACGGAAAACAGCAAGCTGCTTCTCTTCATAGCTAACAGGAGTAGACCTGAGTATATAGGTATCGACATCTTGTGCAGAAAGGTCAAAGACAGGGTTGTTCATCAGCTCTTTCTTGGCATGGTTGGACCAGGTGGTCCACTGCTTGGGCTCAAGGATGGAGGGAACAAGTTCCGCCTTCATCTCCTTGAGAGAACTTTTGCCACCGTTGCTGGTCAGCAACGTAGTAAGGGTCCAAGGGATATCCTCGATGACCTTCTTATTGAGCTTTTCCTTGGGAAGAGCGCTTTTGAGTACCCAGATGTGGCTCTTTGCAAGAGGCATAAGGCTTTTGAAAGCCATGGCTGTGGAAAGGCGGTTGCCTTCTTTGCCCTTTTGGCCTGCAAAGTCAACGATTACATCAGTTTCGTCGATGGAGCGAATCCTTCCGATCTTGCCTGTGCTGTTCTGGAACACGAAGGTACCCTTGTCAAAGGCAATATTGGTCTCAAAATCCTCAATGCTGTGTATCACGTCTCTGACCATATTGCTGGTAAGGGCACTGGATTCAAGGCAACTCTTCAAACGGGAGTGGGTCTTGTATTTTGTTTTGTAGCTCTTGATGAGATTTTCCTTCGCATATATGTCCTCACGGTCATAGTGAAGGGTCTTTTTCTGAGCCTCGATCTGATTGTCCACATTCTTCTTGTTTGCAGTCTCAAGGTCGCGCAGCAAAGCAATGGCAGTGCTGTGGCTCAGGGCTCCCACCAAGTCGGTGAGGCTCATGAAATATTCGAAGTTCTCCACATCAAGTTCCAATAGGGTATTGAAGATGGAGCGAATAGGGGAGGTGTCCTTTCTCTTGAGAAGTCGGTGCACAGCTTTGCGGTACATGGTAATGGCCTTGTCTGTGTTGCCTTTCTGCTGGGCATGGGCTGCGATCTGTTTGACTATCTCGATCTCATCATAATCAACCTTGACCAAGCGTTCCCACACTGCATATTTTTCTTCTTCTTTTCCATTTTGCGCATAGCTGTTAGCAAGCAGCCTTAAGGCGTGCTTGTTTTCAGTCTTCCGCAAAATCTTCTGGCTGAGGAAATCGACAATGTTCCACTTCTTGTTCTCTGCAAACAATTCAATGAGGTTAAGCAAGAGCAGGTAGTCTTCCGAGCTCCTGCGCTCAAGCTGAACGGAACCGCTGATATACATCGCAATGATGCTGTTGCGTTCCTTATCAGTCAAATGGGTATCGCAGAGGTTTTTGGCTTCTGTCTTTTCTTCATCATCCAACTCGCTGATCTGTGTATCCAACTCGTCAAAACTCTGTATTGTGTAATTAGTGATGGTGGATCGTGTCCACTGCTCTTCTTTCAGCAAGTTCTCAATTTCCTGGAATCCCATGCCTTCCTCCAAAATATACGTAAAATCTATGACGTAAAAGAAAACCGGGCAGACCGGGTCTCAGCCTGCTCGGATTTATGTTTCATTTCATTAGCTATACTATACCATGAATTGCGTCCCTTAGCAATCTCTATGCAGGCACGATACGAATATGATTATGGTTAGATGCTTTACACTAGGATAGTATACGTTGCAAAAATGAGCGCTTGGTGCTATAACAAAGAGTATGAACAGAGCACCTATACTTATAGCACCAAGCATGCTTTCTGCAGACTTTTCCCGAGTTGCAGAAGAAGTGGAAACAGTAAATACAAGTGGGGCCTCATGGGTCCATTTGGATGTCATGGATGGGTCTTTTGTGCCGAACATCAGTTTCGGACACAAATTCATCAAGGATTTGCGACCTTGTTCGCCCTTGGTGTTCGATACACACCTTATGGTGGTAAACCCCGAGAAGCATGTGGAGATATATGCCCAAAGCGGGTGTGACTACATCACCGTCCATGCCGAAGCGACAGTCCACCTGCATAGGACGCTGCAACTTATCAGAAGTTGCGGATGCAAAGCAGGTGTCTCCATAGTACCTTCCACCCCTGTAAGCATGATAGAGCAGGTTTTGGATATCGTTGACCTTGTATTGATCATGAGCGTCAACCCAGGATACGGCGGTCAGCAGCTGATCCCCTCAACCTTGCGAAAGATTTCAGAACTGGATCAGATACGCCGTGACGAAGGCTATGATTTCCTCATAAATGTTGATGGGGGCATCAATTTGCGTACCGTCAAGGATGTTGCATCCTGTGGTGCCGATGTGGTTGTCTGTGGCAATGCCTTCTTTACCGCAGAAGACCGTCCACAATTTATCGCTGACATGGTCCAAGCGGGAACGCTTGGGCAAGGTCGATGAAAAGTGTCCTTCAACGTGTGACTGAAGCCTCAGTGTCTGTTGAAGGTGAGTGTGTCGGTCGGATTTCCAACGGACTGTTAGTCTACTTGGGAGTGGATAAAGGGGATACCCAAGAGCAACTGAAGTGGCTCTGTTCCAAGATTACCAAGTTGCGAGTCTTTTCAGACAGCGAGGGGAAGATGAACTTGAGCCTCAAGGATGTAGGCGGAGAGTTATTGGTGATAAGCCAGTTCACTCTCTGTGCCAATCTTCACAAAGGAAACAGGCCATCTTACAATGAGGCCGCCGATCCCCTTGATGCCTCTGTCATGTACGAAAAAGCATTGGACATTTTTAAGGATTTGGGATTTCATGTTGAGAAAGGGGTCTTTGGTGCCCATATGAGTGTCACCTACACTAATGACGGCCCGGTTACGATGTTGCTTGAGGCTTGAATTGAAGCGACAGCAAAGAGTGACGACCTTATATGATTAAGAATAGAAAAATATAGTTTCGAGTAGGAGCATAGCATGGCGAAAAATAAGGAAAGAAGTTTTCCTTCGGATACCTCACAAAAGCAAGAAGCCTTGGAAGCGGCAAGACTCCAGATTGACAAACAATTTGGAAAAGGCTCGCTGATGAGGCTAGGAGATAATAAGGATTCCTTGGATATCGGATCGATTTCTTCCGGATCCCTGTTGCTTGACGAGGCTCTGGGGGTAGGAGGCTATCCTAAGGGCCGTATCATTGAGATCTACGGACCGGAGAGCAGTGGTAAGACAACCTTGGCCCTCCATGCTCTTGCAGAGAGCCAGAAGGCCGGAGGCATCGCTGCCTTCATCGACGCCGGGCATGCCTTGGACCCTACCTATGCCAAGAGGCTTGGAGTCAACATAGACGAGCTTTGGATCAGCCAGCCGGACAGCGGGGAACAGGCCCTTGAGATCTGTGAATCCCTGGTTCGTAGTGGTGCTGTTGATATGATAGTCGTAGACTCGGTTGCGGCCCTCACACCCCAAGCTGAGATAGACGGGGATATGGGAGACAGCCACATGGGCCTGCAGGCCCGTCTGATGAGCCAGGCACTGCGCAAGCTCACAGGCCTGCTCTCCAAAAGCAACACAACCATAGTGTTCATCAACCAGATCCGCATGAAAATTGGGGTCATGTTTGGCAACCCTGAAACCACTACCGGAGGAAACGCCCTCAAGTTCTACGCTTCGGTGAGAATCGAGGTGCGCAAGATTGAGACTCTGAGCAAGGGAGCTGATGATATCGTCGGTAACCGCATCAGGATCAAGGTTGTGAAGAACAAGGTAGCACCACCATTCAAAAAAGTGGAGGTTGACCTTATGTTCGGTGAGGGCATCAGCTATGTTGCCAGTATTCTGGATGCTTCGGTCAAATACGACCTTATCGAGAAGAGCGGTTCCTGGTACTCCTATAATGGGGAGAAGATAGGACAGGGAAGAGACAAGTCCATAGACTTCCTCAAGCAGAACACCGACATCGCCATTGACCTGGACAAGAGACTCAGGGTTTTGATGTTTCCCCCAAAGGGAGCTGTTCCAGTGCTTGAAGTTGCCGTTGAAAAAGAAGCGAAAACAGCTACAAAAGACAGTAAAAAAAAATAAGGTAGTGTACATGGCAAAGAGAGCGGGCATCAGCCCGCTTTCTTGCAATACAGGCAATCGTTGGATATACTCATGCGTACATGGCTCATATAGTGCAAGAAACAGAACCCATAGACAAAGAACCCGATGGGACAGAATTCCTCCTCGAATCCTTCGAGGGGCCTTTGGACGTTCTGTTATATCTCATACAAAAATCTGAGATAAACATCTATGATATCCCTATATCAGAGATAACCGATCAGTATCTGGCATATCTCAAGAGTGCAAAGGATTTGGAACTGGGCAACCTGACCCTATTCTACAAGATGGCTGCAGACCTTCTTTTCATAAAAAGCAGAATGCTGCTTCCTGTCGACCTGGAGTTTGACGAGGAGTATGAAGATCCCCGGCAAGAACTGGTCGAGAGGTTGCTTGAGTATCAGAAATTCCGTAAATACACCGAGCTACTCACCAATACCGGTGGGGGTTCTGAGATGTTCATTATGCGCAAGGATTCCCAATTTAGGCTTCCTTTCGGTGATGAGGAACTTTTCGACGGGATTACCCTGCAAAACCTTCTGGAATCCTTTACCAAAATGATGACCAGCATCACTTCTAGCAAGGTTTTCAATGTCTATGAGTCGGTGACTGTCAACGAGAAAATAGCCCTGATGCTCGAGCTTTTTGAAACGAAGGATTATATAACACTGGATGAAGTCATCGTCCATCTCGACCAGATGCTGCACATCGTGTGTGCTTTCATGGCAATCCTCGATGCATGCAAGTTCCAGCTCATCGGCTTGGAGCAGTCAGATTCCTACGGACAGATATTAATTCGCAAACGTTCCGATGTACAGGAGGAGTCTTTTGAAGATGCCTACGATGAGGATGAAATGGACGACAATGCCCTTTATCCCATCAGTGATGAAGAAGAATCTGATTTTTTCCAAAAAGATACCTACCAAGATGACGAAAGTGGGGTTACAACTGCTGACGATGGTAGAATTATTCTGTATGATGATGAGAGCGAAGATGAACAGATCCTCTTTGATGAGGATTAGTATGGAGCGGAGGTTTGTCTGATTTGAAGAAAAAGGGTGCACAACTGCCACTACTCCAAAGGGAGAGCGGTCCGATACTCAGTATGGAGGCAAGGCTTGCCGAGGCCTTTCTTTTTTTGGAAAACGAACCGGTATCCTTGGAAAAACTGATGAGGATGGGATCGTTGACTCAAGAGCAAGTACTGGGTGCACTCTCTGAACTCAAAGAACACTACAACCTTTTTATGCATGGTATGGATCTTGTCGAAAACCAGGGTTCCTATCAATTTCTGCCCTCTGCAGACATGCATGACAGGCTCAAGGCTTTTTATGGCAAGCGTGTTGACCGCCGCCTATCCAAGGCAGCCTTGGAGACGCTCTCCATCGTTGCTTACAGCCAGCCGGTTACCCGTCGCGAGATAGATAATATCCGAGGGGTCTCCAGCGATACTATCGTTAGGCTGTTGCGTGATCGTGAATATATCAAAGTGGTAGGCCGGAAGGATGTCCCTGGCCACCCCTGCCTGTACGGGACATCGAGGAAGTTTCTCTTCGAATTTAACTTGAGCAGCATCAGTGCATTGCCAAAGCTCTCCGACATAGATCGGCAACGGTTCGAATGGGACAATGAACAGGAGAAAGAAACAATATGAAATTAGAATATCCGATCCGTTTGCAAGTATATATGGCAAAGAGTGGTTGTGGTTCCCGTCGGTTTTGCGAAACGCTCATAACCGCCGGTAGGGTTACGGTAAACACCAAGCGTGCTACCGAATTGGGCACCAAGGTCAGCGAAGATGATGTAGTCATGGTTGACGATGAGCTCATAGAGCCCAGTGACAGGACTTACTACTACGCACTCAACAAACCCAAGGGATATGTGTGCACCAACTACGACCCCAATGAAAAGCTCTATGCACGAGACCTCATTACCATTGCAGACAAGAACCTTCTTTTCAATATAGGAAGGTTAGACAAAGAGTCCACTGGTCTGGTCCTTTTTACCAATGACGGTGATGTAGCGCTGAAGGTTATGCACCCTTCAGAGCAGATTGAAAAAGAGTATATGGTCAACTGCAGCACGGAGGTAAACCGTGGTGATCTTGAAGACGCGCTTAAGGGCATTTACATCGATATTCCCCAGCCATACAGGATAAAACGCTTTGAAATCCTTTCCAAGAGATGGGTGCGGATTATCCTCACTGAAGGAAAAAATAGGGAAATAAGAAAAATTTTCAGTTATTTTGGCTATGATGTAAAACAGTTGATTCGCGTAAGGATAGGGAACCTGGAATTAGGGGATCTTCCCATTGGCCAGTACCGCCAGGTTACGAGTGCGGAGAT
>CAXYZP010000073.1:0-7064 GCA_964293175.1 uncultured Sphaerochaeta sp. | reverse complement strand
GGCCCTCCCCCATTTCACCACTTTACACAGCCCAAGGTTGCCCTTACTATGCAGGTATGAACACCTCAGTTGCCAAAAAGCTCTCCAGCCTCTATACACACTACAATATCAGTATCCGTGATCCCCTGTGGAAAGATGTCCATCTCAGTGAGGAGCTCAAGCGTATCTATCTCACCCCAACTGTGCAGAAGCTGGGCAGGATAAAGCAGCTCGGCCCCACATTCCACCTCTATCCAGGGGCGGTGCATACCCGTCTTGACCATAGTCTTGGGGTTTACCACATCAGTTACACCATCCTGACCAACCTGCTCAGGCAGGCTTTGAGCAGAGGGGAGGAGACCCTCCTAACTGAAGAGGGAATGAGAACCTTCCTATGTGCTTCCCTTTTGCATGATATCGGACATTTCCCCTTTGCCCATTCGCTGAAAGAGCTACCCTTACGCTCCCATGAGGCTATTGCAGCTTCTCTTATACAAGAGGACCGCCGCCTGCACGATGCCATAGTAGATAGCGGTTGCAGCCCCTCTCTAGTAGCGACAATTATCGACGAAGACCTCCCAAACACAGATACCGAGATTCAATTTTACAGGAGTTTGCTTTCCGGTGCTCTGGATCCTGACAAGCTTGACTACCTCAACCGAGATGCATTTTTCTGTGGGGTCCCCTATGGCATGCAGGATGTCTCCTTTATCACCAACCGCCTGATGATTTTCAACAACAAACCAGCTCTCCCTCTCTCTGCTGCTGGGTCGGTTGAACACCTGCTGTTCAGCAAATATCTCATGTACAAGAATGTCTACTGGCACAAGAGGGTACGCAGTGCCACAGCCATGATCAAGAAGGCCCTGCTCTGCTCCTTGGCAGAGGGCCTTCTTCGCCCTGAAGATTTATATGTCCTTGATGACGAGCAGTTTTTCATGCTTCCCGACAGGGTAACCTACAAGCCTTTACATCTTTTTTCCCAAGTCAGGGACAACAACTTGCTCAGCTGCCGATTTGAAGAAGATTTTAATGAGACAAACTCTTTGGACAAACAGGCAATTTCGTTGCAAGGGCGCAATATCCTAGAAGATGATCTTTGGCGCAAGCTTAACCAGACCTATAAAAGTTTGGAAAGATATCAGGTTATCATAGATATACCCGAACCAATCATGTTCGAATCAGATATCCCCCTTATCCATAAGGACGGTACTGCCATTGCCTTTAACAAGGCGGATACGGTTTTTTCACAAGATGTGGGAAAGGTCTTTACAAAAAACCTCAGAAAAACCAGAATCTTCACACCCTCCTATGTGACTAAAGAAACACTCTTGGAGGCATTGGAGTCGTAAACCATGCATGAGCTTGCAGAAAAGCTATCCTATACCAAACTTATTGAAGGCGACATTCCCCCGTGGGTGATGCGTTTTATCAAACACACAGGCAAGGCCATAAACACCTACTCCATGATAAGAGAAGGCGAAAAGGTCCTGCTTTCTGTCTCAGGAGGCAAGGACTCGCTCGCCCTCGCCCTAGCCCTTTCGCTCCGCAAGAAATGGATGCCCATAGACTACGAGCTCCAAGCCTTGATGATAAATTGGATAGAGCACCCCATCCCCGATGAGTTTAGGAGTAAGCTGCAGCAGTACTTTGCGGATCTAGATATTGAGTTTTCCATCAAGGACGAAAACCAGTATCCCGATTCTTTCAAGGGGGAGTTCAACTGCTATCTCTGCTCGCGCAATCGTAGGCGCATTCTCTTCGAGGAGTGTAAAAAACGTGATCTTTCCCTCATTGCCATGGGCCATCATCTAGACGACCTGGTGGAGACCAGTTTGATGAACCTCTGTTTCCGAGGCAATTTCTCTACGATGCAACCGGTACAACCCTTCTTCAAGGGTAAGATCCAGATGATCAGGCCTATGATAGAGATCCATGAGGACAGCCTAGAACAGCTTGCGTCCCACTATGACCTTCCTGTAATCAAGCCGGTCTGCCCGTTTGACCAGTCGAATATCCGCTCCCGGGTGAAGCCCCTGGTAAAACAGCTTGTCCAGATAGACAAGTTTGCTAGGGAGCACATCTATAACGCCCACAAATTCGAAGGTCGCGTGTAACCTATTTATCTATACTAGGTTTACAACTATAGTCTATGTGTGTGATTATATGATAAGGAGGAGGAAAGCCCATGAGCAAAAAAATTGTCCTATTCTTGTTTGTCATGCTCTTTGTGCTTACTCTTCTTACCGCACAGAGCACTGCTTCAGGAACAGGCATACAACCAAGAGGTGGTACCGCGGAAATCCCCAACACGAAACCTCCCATTGACCTCGGCCAAGGCCAACTTGAAGATTCTGTAGGAGGTCTTCTTGAAGGTACGGCTACATCCGACGGTTTTTTTAGTATCTCCTATGCCCCAGATTTCTCCTTCAACAGACTCTCATTCCAACTTGACCTCAAAATACAGGGTCAGGCTACAAGCGATCCCTTTGACCTCGACTTTGACTTCACAAAATGGGCCCTTCCCCCAAGAGAAAAGACCCAAAGCACAGGCGACTATGTGCTAGAGGCCATGATGAAGTACAGCTCGTTCATCAGGTACATCCAGTGGGGTGACCGCTATGAAGACATATATATTCGCTACGGAAAACTAACCGGTATCACCTTGGGTGACGGTGCTCTGATCAATGGGTTTTTTGATCTAGGAGTAGGCACGCATGCTACGAGGCCGGGGCTGAACTTTACCCTTGACGGGAAGCTGATCTATGTCCCGAACACCGGCTTTGAATTTGTTACCAATGACCTGTTCAACCCAACGCTCTTAGCTTGGAGAATATATACACGACCTTTCAGCCTAGAGTATCCCACATCCTATTTTGCAAATACGGAGCTAGGGGTCAGTTTTGCTGAAAACCCCTCAGCCTCTTTCAATGATGTAAATGACCCACACACACGCAAGCTTATCGCAATCGATATCGGCGTCCCCCTAGTCAGCGGGGACCATTTCAATCTGGCCTTCTTCTCCGACCTCTTGATTCAGACCCCCGGATCATTTTCTCCCCAACCGGCTCTGACCACCCGCTATGGTATCTTTGGCCACTCGCTAAGTTTCTTTCTTTTTAACACCAGCCTGACGGTCCCAGCCTTTGGCTCCTACTATACAGATTACTTTGATTCTGGCTTTGAAAAACGTACCCTGGGGGATCGGGAAAAGTCGATTCTCCATATTGGATCAATGAGAGTCGATACAATGGCAGGTCTGAACTACACCAGGTTGGGACCATACCTACGGGCAAGAATTCGTAGCGATTACTCAGGTGAGGATTTTTACAACTATAAATTCCAGGCAAATGTCAGAATAGACAAACGCTTATTCAATATCGTTTCACTGGACTTGAGCTATGAAAAGCTTTATCCTACCAGTACTGACGGTACTGGTGAAGGGTTTTTTGAAGGGTTGTATACTTTACGCAATGTAGAGATAGCGGCATCAACCATCATAAAAATTAAGCCCTACTCATTTACGGTTGGGCTTAGTATGCTTTTTGATGACCAAGCCCAATCGACGTTACAAGTAGACACAGCAGTAAGGATTTCAATCCTATAGGGAGATGATATGAGTCGGGTACTAAAAAGAGTATGTCTTGCCTTGGCAGTAGTTTTGGTAATGTTTAGTGTTACTGCTGAGGATTCTGTATTCATCGGTGACGGAGACATTGGCAGTATTCGCATGTTTGACAGCCAAGGCGTCAGACTCGAAACAACTGTTGAAGTGGCCTCCAACATTGGAGAGGGTTGGATTATACACAATCCTACCTCCCCAATCCTCATCATCACTCCTAAAGGGTCCATCAACCTGTATGAAGATTCTATCCTGATAACAGGGGACCTCATCAGCAATAACCCCAGCCTTTATCTGGTCAAGGGAAAAGCTACCTTCACCACCTTTGCTATGGGTGATGGTATCTTAAGCGTATCGACCCCGGTATCGCTCTTCAAACTGAAAAATAACGGCGAGATGTTCGTTATAACCGACGATGTTGAAGAGTCTGTCACCGTATTTAAGGGAGAGGCTACTTCCTACAACTCCCTCACACGAGCAACACGAACTATCGAGACATTTCAAAAACTGGGCATGCAGGAAAGCAAAGCAAAGCCCAAGAGCATCGCATCCGGCTACTACCTCACCTATGCCACCTATCCTGACCTCATGCTTGCAAAACAGCTGATCAGCGACATGGCTACCTCAAAGCTGGAGACTCCAGCAGTGCCCAAATTCTCCTCTGTTCTGCAGAAGAGCCAACAAGCTCCACCTCCTGTCATACAAAAATCGGTGACCATCATGCCTGCAAAG
Organism: uncultured Sphaerochaeta sp.; assembly: GCA_964293175.1. Lineage (GTDB taxonomy): Bacteria > Spirochaetota > Spirochaetia > Sphaerochaetales > Sphaerochaetaceae > Sphaerochaeta. The sequence continues at coordinate 2,731 of CAXYZP010000073.1, read as the reverse complement.
GCTCCCTCTTTCTCGCTTGTCGAAGTTACTGATACAACCAACCCTCCCAAGCCATATCAGATCTCCGTAACGATCGAACCTGTCAGGGTTCCCTCCATCCCCCAATCAATAACCTCTTATATCATGCCAAAACCGCAGAACCGCATTATAGTGACTATTGAACCTATGGCACCCGAAGCCCCTCTTCTGATACGGGCTATCACTGAGGTTGAACCCGAAATCGTAGTAGTGCCTGCCATTCCCACTTCTCTGCTTAACAGTGTTATGCTCGAAGAGCAAGAAGTTGCAGCAGTTCCCCAGCCTATGGAACCTATTGTTGCAGAAGTCATGCTTGAGCCAGAGGTAATAGAGCCTCTGACACCTGAAACAGTGGAATCTGAGACAGCAAGCATTATTGCTACAGAGGAGAAACCGCAAACAACCCTGTTTACCCAGGAAGAGGACTACAAGACGGGATCGGTAGGGGTACAAGCATCCTATAGTTTCCTCTTCGATGGAACAGACAGTAACAGTCTGAACCATACGCTCGCCCTCAAACCTTATGTAACGTATAAGGATTTTGCCCTCACGTTGCAGTCTTCTGTGAGTACTCAGGATTTTTCAAGCTTTACCTCAAACGTAAAACCACTTCCTACAGGAAACCTTGAACTGCTAAGCTATGGCTTCAACTTCATCTCGGCCTTACGATTTGGCTACAGCACGTCACCCTTCTTCCTTGCCCTGGACAACAACCAGTACCACTCCACTCTTACTGACCAGTACTTTGCACCTCGTTTTGGGGACAGTTCAAAACTTGGCCTGTATAATAGAATAGAGATAGGCTCGTTCTCCACAAGCATCTACTTCGATGACCTCTACCTTACAAATCTGCTAGACAGCCCCAACAAACAGCAGTTCTCATCTTTTGCTCTGGAGTATACAAAACCCGAGGGGTATCACTTCACCGTTTCCCTAGGCACCTTGGCTAAGATCGAACGTTCTCCTTGGAAGATAGAGCTGTATCCGAATGTAAACTTCCTCTTCCCCCTGATCGATGTTCGCACAACCCAACTCGCCTTTTTACTCTCAGCCAGTGGATATCTGCCTGCATACCCCACCTTTGAATTTGACGAGATAGTAAATCTAAACCTCACAAGCCTATTCCCTAACTATCAGGTGAGTGCGGGTTTCTCTCTCAAACAAGGCGCTTTCGCAGCTAAGCTTCTAGGATCCCTACGCGATGGCGAGACGGAAAACAGGCATCTCATGACAAGCGATCTCGCTTACGCCATGGATACCTCCTACGCCTCACTTTTTGATGTATTTGCTCAGACAGGATTTACAGGTGAGCATTTCAGTGCAAACCTAACGGTCAACCTACCCTTTGCCAGTGACTTGACCTTCGCCAATGGTGTAGGTACTCATAAGGCTGACTTCAGCCAACTCACCCTATCCTACAAGCAAAAGGCATTTACCTTCTCCTTCGGACTACAGCAAGTGGGTATCGTTGAGACTATCAGAGGCATCGTAGATGGAAGCCAGAACTTGACCACCCTGTTCGGTGGTGAACGATCGACGTCTTTCCTTTCAGCCGGATATACGACAGGAGGCCTCACGATCAAGGCAAAGGCAGCCTACCCTGCCAACCCAACGGTATATACGACACCGAAGATTACCATTATGGCATCCTACAAGTTGGGAGTGCAGTTCTAAAGGATGAGGGCCTACGGGCCCTTTCCTTTTGCCCTAACAGAAAAAACATGCTACATTGTCCTCATGAATATCAAACGACTCGACCCTTTGGTAGCCCAGCGTATTGCTGCCGGAGAAGTGATAGAACGACCCGCCTCAGTGATGAGGGAACTCATAGACAACGCCCTCGATGCAAACTCCACCAGCATAACAGCTAGCGTGGTGGAAGGTGGCTTGGAGGAGATCACCGTCATAGATGATGGTGATGGTATCGCAGAGGAAGATCTTCCCCTGCTTTGCGAGAGCCATGCGACCAGCAAGGTATCTTCCCTTGATGACCTGTATCAGCTCTCTACCATGGGCTTCCGTGGTGAGGCGCTCTATAGCATAGCAGCAGTCTCAAAGATTACCTTAGCAAGCAGCTATAAAGGTAGTGATGCTGCTAGCATCTCCATTGACAATGGCCAGAAAAGTCCCGTTATTCCAGGTGGTCCCGACAGGGGGACTAAGGTAACTGTCGAAGGCCTCTTCAAGGAGATCCCAGCAAGAAGGCAGTTTCTCAAACGTCCCTCTACCGAAGCTACCATGTGTAAAAACATACTCCTGGAGAAATCCCTTGCGTTCCCCAAACGATCTTTCAAGTTTTTTACCGATGGGAAACTACGCCTCGATCTACCCGCAACAACGAGAAAGGAACGAGTTCTCGATTCCCTAGCCACAAGTCAGAACATAATCCCCTCAGAGATGCTTGAACTGCATGAAACGGCTGCTCGATTCAGCCTCTATGCCGTCTCTTCCTCCCCTGCAATATTCCGCAGTGACCGTTCCCATATAAAGATCTACATCAACAACCGTCCCATAGAGGACTATGCCTTGGTACAAGCTGTAACCTATGGATATGGGGAACTGTTGCCTGGAGGCTCCTTCCCCTATTGCTATCTCTTCATCACTGTAGATCCCACCCTTGTTGACTTCAACATCCATCCCACCAAGCGAGAGGCAAAGCTACGCAACAAGGCCGAGTTCCACCATCAGATAGTCTCTATGATTGCTAAACACG
>CAXYZP010000072.1:0-7111 GCA_964293175.1 uncultured Sphaerochaeta sp. | reverse complement strand
ATGCCATCGGTGATGTGCAGTCTGGTCCTTCAACAGTCGTCAAGTGTATTGCAAGTGCCCGCAGTGCCGTTGAGGCTGCCATCGACAAGATTCTCGGACCTGAGGATGATGAAAGCTGTGACTGTGGACACGACCATGGTCCTGATGAAGCGTGTGAAGACGATGATGATTTTGATGAGGAGTTCGAAGAGGAACTCTCTGATCAGGACAATGAAGAGCTGACAGCATTAGAAAACGAGTACTTTGCAGAGATTGCCGAAAAGAAGAGCAAAATTGTTGTCTCCAAGGATTTTGATGACAAGAAGTTTGCTGAAACAGAAGCAAGCCGCTGTATGGAATGTTCCTATATCTGTAACAAGTGTGTGGATGTATGTCCAAACCGTGCCAACGTTGCCATTGATGTGCGTAACACCGGCGTTTTCTCCGACCCCTTCCAGATTCTCCACCTCGATGCATACTGCAACGAGTGCGGTAACTGCGAAACCTTCTGTCCGTATGACGGTGGGCCCTATCGCAAGAAATTTACCCTCTTTAGTCGCAATGATGATTTTGAGAACTCTGAGAACAGTGGGTTCTTCGTAGAGGATGATGAGATTCTTGTCCGTCTGGACGGGAAGATTTTCCATTGCTCGCTTGACGGGGATGGAATTCTCACCGGAGACGAAGAAGGCATCACCGACGAAGTGGCGGTCATGATAGAAGAAGTGTTCACAACCTACAGCTATCTGCTGGGGTATGTGGCTGAATAAGGAGCGTATTGTGTCTAGTATTGTTATCAAGAACACCCGTGTCATGCAAACAATGCCTCCCTTTGCCGTAATCGAGGATGTTGATGTCGTCATCAAAGACGACATCATCACCGCGGTTGGTAAGGGTGCAGGAGATAAGATCAAGGCTGACAAGATCATTGACGGCAGGAACAAGACAGTAACACCTGGAAATGTATGTGGTCACCACCACTACTATTCCGGGCTTTCCCGGGGGATGCTCATATCTGCAGGCCCTCAGAATGATTTTATACAAATCCTGAAGGAGTGGTGGTGGCGTCTCGATAGGGGCCTTGGTGAGGAAGCTTCATACTACAGCTCTCTTATCTGTTCCCTCGATGCAATCGCCGCAGGTACCACAACCTGTATCGACCACCATGCAAGTCCTAACTATATCGCAAACTCTCTGGACACCATTGCCAATGGAATGGAAGAGGTTGGATTGCGTGGTACCACCTGCTACGAGGTTACTGACCGTAACTTCGGTATGAAGGAAGTGGAAGCCGGTGTTGAGGAGAACCTGCGGTTTGCTACATCTGCAAAGAGTCGCAAGCTCGTCCGAGGAATGGTAGGAGGGCACGCCCCTTTCACCATCCCTGATGAAGGCCTTCGTATGATGGCCGAGGTAATGCAGGAAAGTGGGGCAGGTCTTCACCTTCATGTTGCCGAGGACAAATACGATGTGGTGCATTCACACCATCACTACAATATGGATATTGTCGATCGGTTGGAGAAGTTTGGTCTTTTGACCCACAACTCCCTGTTGGTGCATGGCCTCTATCTCAACGAAGCTGAGATTGCGAAAATAAACAGCCATGACACGTTCTTCGCACACAACGCAAGAAGCAACATGAACAATCATGTGGGATATTGTCAGAATCTCCAGAAGGTGAAGAACCTGATCATCGGTACCGATGGCTGTGGTGGAAACATGTTCGAAGAGCTCAAACTTTCATTCTTTAAGCATAAGGATGAGGGTGGCTCCTGGTGGCCCGGTGATTTTGTCACCGCCTTAGCCAGAGGGAATAAGCTTGTAGAAAAGTATTTTGATGGTAAGTTCGGTAGGGTGGAGGCTGGCTTCAAAGCTGACCTCAACATCTTGGACTACCACAATCCGACACCTTTGGTTGCTGATAACAGCGCCGCACACTTTGTGTGGGGCATGAGCAGCAACTGTGTGGAGAGTGTCATTGTCGATGGCAAGCTGGTGATGGAAAATCACCAGTTCCCAGGCATTGATGTGCCGGCCATCTACGCAAAGGCAGCAGAAGTTGCCAAACGCGTTTGGGAAAAAGTGGATACTATCGCTCCGTAACGGAGGCGAAAGAGAATATGACCAAAACGGTCAAAGGGAAGGAATACATGACGATTCAGGAACAGATCAAAGCAAAGGCTGCCGAATATCGCGATTATACGGCTATCAACCTCTCCAAAATGGTTAAGGTGAAGAGCTACAGCTCTCAAGAAGAGGACGTATGCCGTCTTATTGTCACCCTCTGTGAAGAGGCTGGTTTCGATGAAGTCTACATCGATGGACTCGGTTCAGTAATTGGCCGAGTTGGAAATGGAAAGAAAAAACTGGCTTTTGATGGCCACATCGACACCGTCGAAGTGGGAAACATGAAGAACTGGGATTTTGATCCCTTCAGTGGTGAGATCAAGGACGGAATCGTCTATGGTCGTGGAACCAGTGATCAGAAAGGTGGAGCCGCTTCGATGATCACCGCCGGACGTATTCTTAAGGATCTCGGCTATGCTGGTGAGTACACTGTCTACTTTACCTTTACTGTAATGGAAGAGGACTGTGACGGCATGTGTTGGAAGTATCTTATTGAAGAAGAGAAATTCAAGCCAGATTTGGTCGTCTCCACCGAGCCTACCAGCTGTCAGCTCTATCGCGGGCACCGCGGTCGCATGGAGATCAGGGTTATTCTCAAGGGTATATCCTGCCACGGAAGTGCTCCTGAAAGAGGTGTCAGTGCAGCTTACAAAGCAGCAAAGGCCGCTCTTGCAATTGAGCAGCTGAACAAAGACCTACAGCCAGACGAAGAAAAATTCCTTGGAAAGGGAACCATCACTGTCAGCCAGATGGACGTCAAGGGACCCAGCCAGTGTGCTGTTGCAGACTATGCTATGCTCTATCTTGACCGTCGTCTGACATGGGGTGAAGACGCAGAACTTGCCATGGGCCAGGTCCGCGACTACATCTCCAAGGCGACCGGTGATGATCCTTCAGCCATTGTTGTTGAAATGCCTGACTATGAGAAGACTGGTTGGACAAAGAAGGAGTACTCACAGGAACTCTATTTCCCAACCTGGAAGATTGACGAGGACCATCCTTTGGTAGTCGCCGGTGTTGCAGGGTATAAGGCTCTTTTCGGTAAGAAACCTGTAGTTGATAAGTGGACTTTCTCCACCAACTTGGTAGCAACCACCGGAAGACACAAGATTCCTGCAATCGGCTTTGGCCCTGGCGACGAATCCCAGGCTCATGCTCCCAACGAGATCAACCGTGTTGACGACTTGGAAATCTGTTCGGCTTTCTATGCAATGCTTCCATATTCACTCGAGAAATAGATCAAATGGTTTATTTTGAGTAACCGATATGGTATACTAATAGCCACGGGGTGCAATACCCCGTGGCTGTTTTGACCTTTCGGGTGACCATTCTGTTTTTACTTGTATGATGGAGAGCGGTATTCGGAACAGAGGAGATCCAGACAGGGCGTTTAAGCTTATTGGAAATCCATTGTTTCTGGGCTTAGGGGTGAGAATAAGAATCCTTGAGGTAGTACCTCTTTCCAGTGTATCGCCTTGAGACTACGCTGAGCTAGTAGGACCTTACATCCTGCCTCCTTGGTCGTTGTCTAAAATAGTGCTCTGTGCACCAAAGATTTTTCTGCTTGCGATAGGGACTCTTGCTAGTCGCTACGAACTGGATGTAACAACACTTGGGAAGCCTGGTGCATCCTTACAGCTTCTGCTTCCCACCTTCCTTGCTGTCACAGGACAGCTTGCGATGCCGGAGTTTGGACGGACTTCACCCTCACCGATGAAAGAAGTGTCAGAACTTCCCATGGTGGAGTCATCGTGTAGGAGAACCTATGAAGGATTCGCTATTACTGAAAAACATTTTTTGTCTGCAGACCAGCTTTGACAAAGAGGCGCTTAAGGGTGCCGACCTGCTGATCGTAGGCAATAAAGTTGCCAAGATCGCCCCAAAGGGCGGGCTTGTAGCCCATGAGGGTGTGAGGGTTATCGACTGTTCGCACCATGTGGTCATCCCCGGCCTGGTAAATACCCATCACCACTTTTACCAGACATTGACTCGCAACCACCCTGCTGTACAGAATGCCAAGCTTTTTGATTGGCTGAAGTTCTTGTACGACGTATGGAAATATGTAGACGATGAGGCTGTATACTACTCCTCCATGCTCGCCATGGCCGAACTGATGAAGACCGGCTGTACCCTTACCACAGACCATCATTATCTCTATCCCCGTTCTTTTAAGGGCGATCTTATGGGATTGCAGTTTAAGGCCGCAGACCAACTCGGTATGCGCTTTAGTCCAACCAGAGGCTCTATGAGCTTGAGCAAGAAAGATGGAGGGCTTCCTCCTGACAGTGTAGTGCAGACCCTTGAAGAAATACTCAGCGACAGTGAGAGGTGCATCAAGACCTATCACGATCCCGCCCCAGATGCCATGCACAAGATAGCCCTTGCCCCTTGCAGTCCTTTTAGTGTCACCAAGGCCCTTATGACCGAGACAGCGGCACTTGCTCGCAAGTACGGTGTAAGACTCCACACTCACCTGTGTGAGACAGCCGATGAGACTGATTTCTGTCAGGAGATGTATGGGACGACCCCTGTCGCCTTGATGCAGGAGTGTAATCTGATCGGACCCGATGTCTTTTATGCCCATGGTATCCACTTCAATGATGACGAGTTGAAGATTCTCAAGGATACGGGTTCTCATATTGCACACTGTCCCTCATCAAACATGCGCCTAGGTAGTGGAATCTGCCGTGCTAAGGAGATGCTGGAGATGGGGATCAATGTCGGTATCGCCGTTGACGGCAGTGCAAGCAATGACAGTTCTGACATGCTTGCAGAGGTTCGTCAGGCACTGCTGTTGCAGCGTGTTCGGTATGGCTCTGACGGTCTTACCGTCAGCCAGGCTTTCACCATGGCAACAGAGAATGGTGCAAAGATGCTGAATTTTGGAAACGTAGGAAGGCTCGACGAAGGGTGGGCGGCAGACATGGCCATTTTTGATGTCTCCACCATTCCGTATGCAGGAAGTCAGAGTGATCCTGTAGCTAGCTTGATCTTCTGCGGTAGTAATCACAATACCGACTATACGATCATCAACGGAAAGGTTGTAGTAGACCAGGGGCAGCTGGTTGGATATGACGAAAAAGAACTTGCCGATAAGGCAAATGCCATCAGCGCAAAGCTCATGGATAAGGCTGCCAGAAAGGAGGCATTATGATCCAGGAATTTCTTATTGCAAAAGATACTCAGGATGCACTCAAACTTAAACGAAACAACCCAAAAAGCGTATTTTATGCGGGTGGGACTGAAATAAACCGTTTGAATTCTACGATTGATGCAAAGACCGCCATCAGTCTCGCAAAGGTTGGACTTGCTTCCATCTCCGATGAGGGGAACACAATTCGTATCGGCAGTATGGTTACGTTTCAGCAACTGGTCGATTCGGCTCTTGTTCCCCAATGGCTGAAGGACGCCGCTTTGTATTGCGGTTCTTTCCCCAAGAGAAATATGGCAACCATCGGAGGCAACATGGCTATGTGCAGTGACCACTCCTATCTGGCTCCTGCTTTGCTTGCTTCCCGAGCAAGGGTCCTGACTGCAAACATTACAGAAGAGGGTTCTTACAATGAGGATAATATCCCCATCCGAGAATACCACTCCTATCATACCCATTTCAGCGGCACTTTGCTGCTTGGGTTTCTCCTTTCCAAGGACAGCAGGTTTGTAGGATCGCTACGGTATGCAAATACGGTGCAGAGCCAGGCCGCTGTAACTGTAGGGTTTGGGGCGACAAAGAATGGGAAAGGGGTAATTGACTCCGTCCGTGTTTTTGCCGCTGTTAAGGGGATTGGCATGCAGCGCCTTTCCACCATAGAGAATGCCATCGAAAATGGCGAGCTTACCACCAAACAGGATGTGCAGCTCGCCATAGGACATGCAATTGAGGCAAAGGACGACAGTACCGGCAGTTCCTCATACAAGCGTTATATCGCTAGTGAGGGGATAGCCCAGCTATTTTCCAACTTCATTGCTGGAGGTGCAAAATGAACAAGATTACTCTTACCATAAACAATAAGAAACTACAGGCAACCGTAGAAGGCGCCGAGTCACTACGCTCACTGTTGGTCAGACTCGGCTATATTAGTGTCAGAGACAGTGATGACCGCGAGGGGTTTGCAGGAAGTGACACCATCATTTTTAATGATGTGCCTGTCTATGCCAACCTGATGCTCGCTCTCCAGGCAGATGGGGGGACCATCCGCACTGCAGAAGGGCTTGGTAACAGCCGTAAGCTCAGCATTGTCCAGCAAGCCATGATCGATGCTGGAATTGTACAGAGTGCGTATAACGCACCAGCTGCCGCTTTATTGCTCACTTGGTTGCTGGAGAAGCATAAGAATCCAACACGGGCTCAAGTTGCCGAGGTAATCTCGGGTATCTTTATCCGTGATGCTGGGTATGAGCACTACTACCTTGCTGTAGAGCTTGCCAAGGAGATGCGTGATACCGGTTCGTATAAGACAGTCATTTCTCCAAGCTTCCGCGACCATCTTACCTATGTCGGCAAACCCAAGTCCAAAGTTGACGGGCCTCAGCTGGTAGCAGGTGAGAAGAGTTTTGTAGAGGATCGTGTACTTAGTGGATATAAGACCATGGTGGTGCTTCGTTCCCCTTATGCCCATGCCTATATCAAGAGCCTCGATACTAAAGATGCCCTTGCCATGGAAGGTGTGGTGGAGATCTTTACCTATAAGAACAGCTCCCAGGTCACCTATATGCAGGCTGGACAGGGAAACCCTGAACCAAGCCCCCATGACAGGCGTCTGTTCAATGAGAAGGTAAGACATGTCGGTGACAGGGTTGCTGCCATTGTGGCAGATACCATGGAGCAGGCCATAGCTGCCAGAGATGCTATCAAGGTGGAGTATGAGGTTCTCAAACCTGTCTTCACTGTAGAGGAAGCGATGGAAGAGGGCGCTCCAATCGTCCAGAACGGTACTGTCGAATATAGGGTAGGGGCACCATCTGACCTTGCTGAATATAACAAGAAGGCAGATCCTCGTGACGG
>CAXYZP010000071.1:0-7219 GCA_964293175.1 uncultured Sphaerochaeta sp. | reverse complement strand
TAAAGACAGTCATAAGAAGATCAAATTTCCTACGGAACATAGGAACAAGACCAAAATGATAGATACAACAGTTCGTTTCATAAGAGGCTCCTTAGTGCATGAGGCGTTTGATAAGTGAGAATTTCCCCTTGAAAGGGGCATAGCGGATGGGAACATCCCAGAAGGTATACTTCTTGAGGATCCCTTTTTTATGGCTGAAGGTCATAAATCCTTCCTTAGCATGATATCGGCCCATCCCACTGGCTCCTACACCTCCAAAAGGGAGGTGTGGGTTGGAGAGATGAAGAACGGTGTCGTTGATGCACCCTCCGCCATAGAGCAGGGTGTGCACCACACGCTTTTCGTTCTGCTTGTTCTTTCCGAAAAAGTAGAGGGCTAGGGGATGGTCTCTTTTTTCAATAAAGGCACAGGCCTCTTCAAACTTGTCATAGGCCATGATGGGAAGAAGGGGGCCGAAGATCTCATCGGTCATCAGGGAGGCTTGAAGGTTTGGGTCTGTGATGATGGTAGGTGCTATCTTCATCAGTTTGGGGTCGAGCTGTCCCCCATAGGCAAGGGTTCCCTCATTAAGCAGTTCAGCTAGGCGGGTAAAGTGCTTCTGGTTGATGATCTTGGGAAATTCGCTGTTGTTCAGCGGATCGGTGCCATACATGCTTTGTATGGATCCGATCAGCTCCTCTATGAAGGGATCGTACAAGTCTCGTGTGACCAGGATATAGTCCGGTGCTATGCAGGTCTGTCCTGCATTGAGGAATTTCCCCCATGCAATACTTTTTGCAGCCAGTTTAAGGTTGGCCCCCTCATCAATGATGGCGGGGCTTTTACCCCCCAGCTCGAGGGTGACAGGGGTAAGGAAGCGGGCAGCCTTCTGCATGACGATCTTTCCCACGGTAGGGCTACCGGTAAAGAAGATATGGTCAAATCGGTAATTGAGTAGGGCTGTGTTCATCTCACTGCCACCTTCAAAGGTGATGACATAGCCAGAAGGGAACACCTTGGCCAGGACCTCTACAATGACACAAGAGGTGTGGCTGCTGTAGCGAGATGGCTTTACCACAGCACAGTTGCCTGCAGCTATGGCTGCAACCAAGGGTGCGATGGCGAGTTGGAACGGATAGTTCCAGGGACTCATGATCAGCACGACTCCCAAGGGTTGGGTTATGATGAAGGAGCGCGAGGGAAAGGAGAGGATCGTGGAGCGTACCCTTTTGGGTTTGCTCCACGCATCAAGATGTTTCAGATGCTGGTCTATCTCACTGTAGACAATGCCCAGCTCGGTGGCATAGCCTTCGAAGTCAGACTTTCCCAAGTCGTCATACAGGGCTTTGAGGATAGCGCTTTCATGCTCGGAGATGCTCGCCCTCAGCGCTTTCAGTTGTTTTTTCCTCCACGTGACATCCAATGTTGTCCCTGTTTGGAAAAACTCACGCATTTCAGTCATGCAAAGCTGAATCTCTTTCATATAAGCCCCCTATAAAATTCAGTATGACATTACAAAGGCCCGTTGTCAAAATAAACTCAGAAACCTGCTATGGTCTTAGTATCCAAGGCTTTGATGATCTCTACCCCAAGTTTGACAGCATTCTGCACATCTTCAAGACTGCTTATTCCCCAGTGGGTATGGGCATACCTGACAGGCACTCCAATGACGATAGTGGGGATGCCCCTATGGGCGAGGTGTATCTGGCTGGCATTGGTAGAGCCACCGCTTCTCACTGCCTCTTGCACGGGAATGTTGTATTTTTCTGCTATATCGAGTGCAAAACGCTGGAAGCGTGGGTTGATGATCGTCTTGCTATCGATATGACGAAGCATGGGACCCTTTCCGACGGCGGTTTGTCTCTGGTAAGCCGGGAGGAAGGTATCGTCAGCAGGAACCCCTTCAAAGCAGATGGCAACATCTGGATCAATGGTTCTGGCTGTGATGATGGCACCTCTGCACCCTACCTCTTCCTGGCTTGCAAAGCCTGCAACGAGGTCTACATTGAGCTTTTGATCCTGCAGGGCTTCCAGGGTATCGATGATGGAGGTACAACCTAGGCGGCAGTCAAATGCCTTTCCCATCAGTAGTCCGTTTTGTTCGTTAAGGAAAACGGAGGCTTCGGGAACGACAGGGGCGGCTATCCTGATTTTATACTTGTTGACTGTCTCTTCGTAGCTGAACGATCCGATGTCTATGATCATGCTGGTTATTTCGGGTGATGCCTTTCGCTCGGCCTCGCTCATGTAGTGTGGGGGCTTGCTTCCGACCAACCCTGGAATATATACGCCGTCACTGTTTCTGACCCTTACACGATGGGCAGGAATGTTGCTGGTGACCCATCCTCCGATTGGGATGAATTCAAGCATGCCGTCTTCGCGGATGCACTTCACCATGAAGCCCACCTCATCCGTATGGGCATCGAGCTGTATGACAGGGCGGTTGCCCTTGTTCTGTGCATAGGCCAGGTAGAGGTTTCTCATGCTGTCTTCGGTAAAGGTCCCAAGGTTTGCAGCTTCGTCGCGAATAGCCAGAAGGACCTCATCTTCAAAACCTGATATGCCGTTTGCATCACAAATACGTTGTATCCTGGAAATAGTGTTCATTGGTATGACTCCTTACCTTGTAGTATTATTCATACAAACCCCCTCTTGTACAGATGGTCTACAACGGCGGGGGACCTTTATCTTCATAGAATACCATCAGGTGGTGGGGTTAGCCTTCTATTCTCTTAGAGGAAGAAAAATGATCGTTTTCTATGGCTGGTGCAAGTATTTTCGTGGCTGCCCTTTAGGGGCGTTGGTCATCAAATGGCTAGGAGGGTTTTTTATGGTAGCGGAAACTGGATATCCCTAAAACATGTGAGCTGCAACCTGTCTACTTGTGGGTGTGGATACAAGACAGACAGATTGCAGCCCGGAAGAAGGGTAATGGCAAGGTGGATCCCATGTCTGTTTGGGAGAAATGACGTATTGGGTATCCACCTCGTATCTATTGTTTATACCACAAAATAGCATCTGTCAAGATTAGGGCAGGAGGTATTTAGAAGAGTTAATTCTTTTGCCTCCTTACTGATATGCCTGTATAGATTCATACTGACCTTGCCTTAGACCTGTCATTTGAGTGATGTAACTGGTGGATATCGTTCAGAAAAATGATTATTCACCACATAATAAAAGAAGCTGTCGTTTGTACGACAGCTTCAGTGTTGCTACATCTCCTAGGGGAATTGAACCCCTGTTGCCGGGATGAAAACCCGATGTCCTAACCACTAGACGAAGGAGACATGGAACTTGCTTGTTACACGTAACAGGCACTATTGAGCCGCACAGGATTCGGACCTGTGACCCACGCCTTAAAAGGGCGTTGCTCTACCAACTGAGCTAGCGGCCCCTGCAACGTATTGGACTATAGCAGGAAGCAAGAACTGGTGTCAACTACTTACAGGAAATATTTTACCTCCTTTTCCTCTTATCGCCAATGTCGGTCAACTCCATATGTCTTATACGATAAGGCTTCTATCATATCTTCTTTAGTGACAACATCACTTTTCTTAAAATCTGCTAGCAGTGTTGCTATCTTACACACCGATAGGCTGGCTCTCATACTTAAAGTCCTTCCCTGTAAGCTGGTACTCAGTAAGGGCAGAAGGTTAAGGTAGGTTTGCTCGTCTCTTCGTTGCTGTTTATTCCATACTTCAGAGATAGTTTCCAACAGATTCGGATCCTCTTGGGAAAGGGGTACTGTAAGCAGATTTTCAGGCAGAACGCTCAAGCAAATATCGAATCTGTCCAATAGGGCAGATCCCACCTTGTTCCAATGCCGCTGTCGCTGTCTTTCACTACATATGCACCTTTCATCTTCCTTGCCCATGTTTCCACAAGGGCATCCGTTCATGGCCGAGGCAAGGGTGAAGCTGACCGGGTATGAGCCAGAGCTCTGTTTTTCCAGGAAGAAAGAGATGGTCTTGAGGGTTTTTTCCTTTTGGTTAGTGAGCTCATCGACAATGAGCACTCCTCTGTGGGCTAGGTGTAGGAAGGATTCGCCCCCCTTATAGAGATCCTTCTCTCCCATGTGGGGGAGGATCTCCAACACTGGTCTGCTTTTTGGGATTTCTCCTCTGATACGGGCTATTTCTTCCTGTTCACTCTCAGAAAGTGGTGGTAGAAGTTTCGTAAGGGTGTTGAGCAACAGGGTCTTTCCCCCTCCAGGTGGTCCGTAGAGGAGGATGTTCAAGTTCCCTGCTGCACTGAGGATTAGGGCTTTCTTAGCCTTTTCCAATCCGATGATCCCCGAAAAGGGATGGCGAGGGGGTGAATTGGGTTTCGTTGGTACGGGTAGGGCCTGCTCCCCTTCATGATAGAGTATGAAACGCCTGCACTGGTGCAGGGCCAGAGCTATGTCACTGCACTGGGCGATCTCCAGGGTTTCATGGGTATAGGCATGCTGTGTCGGTGGAGCTATAAGCAGTTTGCACCCGCTCGCAGATGCCACCTCCATAGCATCAAGGAGGGTAGGCATCGCTTCGATGCTTCCATCGAGGTTGACCGTGCCCAAAACGAGAATGTCGGGACATAGGGTTTCAAGCAGTTGGTCCTTTCCCAACAGTAAGGCGAGCACCATGGCCAGTTCGAGGCTTGCATACTCCTTTGTGGGAGAAATTTGTATAAGAGCCGTTGGCCTCTCTTTGTTCAGGTGATAAAATAAGGCCTTTGCTTTAAGCTTGAACTGTCTCTGCTGCATGGCAGTCAAGCCCAATATAGAAAGAGTATGCAACGTGGGCTTAACCTGTATTTTTACAGCTTTCCCCAGGTAACCCCGGCTTTGGTATGCGTAGATATTCATGCCTCCAAAGAGGCTGACCCTATTATATTGCTTCATTACCTATCTACAAGTTTTGCTTATTTACATAAACGAGATAATTAGCATTTGTAAGGGTATTACTATCACAAGCAGTGCCGTAGTTACCATCCATGCGGTATTTGCAAGGTCGATATCCAAGTCATAGAGTGAGGGAGGGACCAGAGCAGTGAATCCAACTGGCATTGAAGAGAGAATAAGAATTACCTTCAAAGGCAATCCATCCTCAATCTTTCCAAACCCCAGTGCATAGGCTATGGCTGTTGTCACAAATGGTACGAACAGAAACTTTAAGACTGAAATGATCATAGCTGGGTGTATGAATTCTTTAATTTTGCTGAATTTCATAGCCATCCCTATGGATGTAAGCAATAGTATGCTTGCCAAGGGAATGACTATCGCATTGAGCTTGCTATACAAAGAGGGTCTCTGGATTCCAGAGATATTGAGAATATACCCGATTATGATGCTTGCCGTTGCGACCAGAACAAACGGGTCAGAAACAATTTTTAAGAATTTTTTTGATTTTTCTTCCTGTTGCATGATAGGTGAAAAACTTTTTGCAATGGGAAACCAGATTGAGTAGTACGCGATAGTCTCAAACAGTTTGTACATCGGTACCAAAGCGAAAGCTGTTTCTCCTAAAAATATAAATACAACAAGGGCTCCTATCGATCCTATGTTCGTCATTGCCCCACAGCTGAAAAAAGCTCCAGCTTGTCTGGGTTTCAAACGTAGCATCTTGCCAATGAAAAGCGCTGCAAATCCTCCGGTAAATATTGCTAGCAAGCCAATGGCGGGCATGAGTACGATTCGCATATTGTCAAATGAAAGAATCCAGATTGCCCCTATAGTAGCTATGGGATTAAGAAAAAGCATAGCCACAATCTGCAGTGTTTTACGCTGTTTCATAAGAGACGGATCTACTTTAATTTTTCCCGCAAGTGCAAGTTTCTGGATAAGATATCCAATGATAAGCCCTACTGCAATGATAGAGAGAGAGAATAATCACTTCTGCATACCAACCTCACTAGAAATAATACACGCACCAGTATGTACCTATTCTTCAGTGTTTCGCATTTTTTGTATATAGGCATATTACTAGCCACAGATTTTCTGAACATCATATTTGGACTGTCTTTTGATCATGTCATCTTTAGTATGGTCGGGATCAGGCATGATGGTGCCAGGCCTACAATGTGTTCGGTTGCAAAAGCAGTCTGAGGTTTTTTATTTGGATTCGATAGGCAAAGAAGAGTAAGACAGAAGCAGCCACCCAGGCGATGGGACTGGCTAGGCAGATGCCCATATATCCCAGATAGGCGGGTAGGGTTAGGGCGGCGAGGACCCTGAACGCAAGTTCTTGTAAACTGGAAAGCATGGGAATGAGACCTGATCCCATTCCTTGGCAGGTGCTGCGCAAGACAAATATCAGGCCAAGCGGGATATAGAAAGGGGCGGTCATGTTTAGGTAAATCTGCACCTTTTCGATAACGCCGGTATTATTCACATCGATGAATAGGCGCGCCAGATCATCGCCAAAGGCGAGCAACATGACAAAGGCGAAGGCACTGAAGAGCACAACCAGCAAGGTCGCGCTCTTGACGCCTTGGCGTACCCTATCGAGTTTTCCGGCCCCAAGGTTCTGTCCTGCAAAGGTGGTCATAGCTACACCAAGGGTCCCCAGTGGCAGGGTTGCCAGCTGTTCAATCTTGATGCCCACAGAAAAGGCAGCGACTGTATCGCTTCCCATTGTATTAATGAACGCTTGTACAAACATTACCCCCAAGGCACAAACTGAAAGCTGTAAGGCGCTGGGTATCCCTATACGTAGGAGGTTTCCTATCATTGGCCAGTCAATGGCCCAATCTGATCTGTTGAGATGGAGCGAAGGGTAGCGCTTTACTATATAGAGGAGACACAGTATCGCTGAAAGGCTTTGGCTCAGCACTGTGGCTAGGGCTACGCCTTGGACGCCGAGATCGAGAAGAAGGACAGCGACAAGATCGCCTGCTATGTTAAGGATTGAGGCTATCAACAAGAAATACAGGGGGGATTTGCTGTCTCCAAGCGCTCTAAGGATGGAAGCAAGCAGGTTATAATAGATGGTGGCTACGATGCCAATGAAAATTATCGTCAAATAGGAGGCGGCATCATCGATAATATCGTAGGGGGTGTTCAGAAGTGAGAGTAGGGGGGTACAGAGCCACACAGCCAACGCTGACACCATAATTGAGACAGCCCCTGCTGTGAGGATGCTCATGGCTACGGCCTTTTTCATGCTCTTCATATCTTTTGCACCGAATTTCTGGCTGACGATTACTGAGAAGCCTGCGGTGGGGCCCCCCACAAACCCCAGTACGAAAAAAGTTATCCCTC
>CAXYZP010000070.1:0-7234 GCA_964293175.1 uncultured Sphaerochaeta sp. | reverse complement strand
CCTGCACATACCCATGCAAAGCGGCAATACGCGTATTCTGGGCCTTATGAATCGTAAGTATACCCGTGATCATTTTCTCTCCTTGGTAGAAACCATCAAGAGGGAAATTCCTCAAGCCACCTTTGCCACTGATGTTATGGTAGGCTTCCCTTCAGAAACCGAAGATGAGTATCAGGATACCATTACAGCACTTGATCAGATGGGCTGTATTGAGGCGTTCATGTATTACTTCAATCCAAGGGAAGGAACAGCAGCTGTTTCCTTCTCTGGAGAGATTCCCGAAGAGGTGAGGGGAAGAAGACTGACCGACCTAATTGATTTTCAGCACAAGGTCTTTGTCCGTGAAAAATCCAAGCGTACCCAAGGCTTGGCAAAGGTAGTGGTCAGCGCTGTATCAAGAAACGATAAAAACCAGATGCTGGGACGAACCGAACACAATGAGATGGTCGTTTTTGACGGTAGTCCTTCTGTAGGAAGTATTGTCACTGTGCGCCTTAACGGCTTGAAAGGAAATACGTATACGGGAACATTAGAAAGTTGATCAAGAAAGGATTATACATTACCTGGCGTTAATCCTGTATACTGGAGGTATATGAAAGCTAATTCAGAAACTTCTGAACAATTTGAAAAGAAATTTTCCATCCTCAAACCCATGATTTTGCATGCCAAGCGGATGACCGTTTTTACCGGGGCAGGGGTCTCCACTCTTTCAGGAATTCCTGATTTTCGCAGTTCCAAAGGTATTTATTCCAAGAAGTGGGAAGGCCTTGATGTGGAGCATATCCTCAGTATCTCGTTCTTTATGGAGCATCCTGATGTTTTCTATGCCTGGGCCAAGGAGTTCTGGTACCATTTGGATACTTACGAGCCAAACGTTGTACACCGAACCCTTGCCAAACTGGAGGCCAAAGGGTACCTACGTTCCCTCTTCACTCAGAACATAGACATGTTGCACCAGAAGGCAGGCAGTAAAAAACAATTTGAGGTGCATGGAAGTGCAGCTCATCATTACTGCACCAATTGCAATGCCCATTACACCTATGAGCAAATTGCACCCATCGTACTCAAAGATGAAGTGCCTTACTGCACTGCTTGTGGTTCGCTTATCAAGCCTGATATTGTGTTTTATGGGGAAAACCTCAACTCCCACGTCTTAAACCGTGCCTATGAAGATTTTAGCCATACCGACCTGTGTCTGGTGCTGGGCTCTTCGCTACGCGTACAGCCCGCTGCTTCCTTTCCGATGCATGCAACGCAAAATGGGGCTCCTCTGGTTATAGTCAATGCACAACAGACCACCCAGGATGGGGCGGCTACGCTCAGGTTTATTGATCTTGAGAAGGTATTTGTTGCCTTGGAAAACTGGATTGATGGTTTGGAAGGGAGAAAAACTGTATTTTAGCTATCGATTTTTTCCATTAGGCCTTACAATAAAAGAATGAAGGTACTAGTAGCAGATGATGAAGAGAGAGTGTGTGCGCTTATTTGCGCACTCATTGAGTGGCAAGGCCTTGGGCTTACCCTATGCGGGAAGGCTTATGATGGTATAAGTGCCCTTGAACTTATCAAGGCAGAGTCACCAGATCTTGTCATCACAGATATCCGTATGCCGGGTCTTGATGGTCTGGCCCTTATTCGCAAGGCAAAAGAGATGCAACCCACCCTACAGTTTATTATTATCAGCGGGCACAAGCAGTTTGACTATGCACAGACAGCAATAAAATATGGGGTGGCTGAGTATCTTCTCAAACCCATAAAAAAACTGGAACTGGAACAAACCCTTACCAAGATGATCACTCGCCATAACGAGCAACTTTCCCTGTTCCATGTCACTGAACAATTACAGCAACAAGTTACACTAGACCGTAGAAATAAGCGTTCCCTAGCTTTTGGTCTGCTCCTTGCAGAATCGAAGACAACACTTCTAGCAACCTGTTTTACCCATTCAGAACTCATGCGAGTCATAACCATAAAAATGGATTTGCTAAAACACTTTCATGCCGATCGATCTGATGTAATTCTTTCTGAGAAAATAGAAGAGTTTATCAGTCATGAATGCACTTCCTATTGCTCTGATATTGCTACCCACCTGTATGAAGGGAACATCTACCTTTTGCTTTCCTATACGCAGGAACAGGAACCGGAAATTCTAAAAGTACCTGATAACCTGTTGCAATTTCTTAAGACCCAATCGGAGATCTTTGGCAATATCCTGTTCACCCTAGGCTTGGGTGTAGAAGTATCGTCCTTTGATGCGTTGCCCTCTTCGGTTTTATCCAGCAACCAAGCCGTGGCACAGAGACTGGTATCGGGTCCCTTGAAACGGTATGTTGCAACAACATGCGAACAGCTTCCCAGAGAAAATTTTATCAATTCTTTTGTTCAGGGTTTGCAAGGCATTTGTGTGCAGAATTCACTCTCAGAACTCTCAAAATACTGCTGTGATTTTCTTGTTGAAATTGCAGACTTTGCTTTTTCCCCCTATGTACGATCGAGGTATATCCTTGATTGTTTTGAGCAAGGATCGACTTGTATCATAAAACATAGCAGCCTTGAAGAGCAAAGTGAATCGATACTCAGAGACAAACGCCAGCCTCTAGATAATGCATATTCCATGGATCTTTTAGAAGCAGCCTTTTGTACAAGTATGGAAGATGTCTTTTCCTTATTTCTCCAGGAGAAAGAGGAAAATCTAAGCAAACCTATTCGCAAGGCACAAGAGTATCTTGCCCTCCATTTTCAAGATGAGCTCATCAGCCTTGAATCGGTAAGTGAAGTAGTCAATCTCAATAGTTCTTACTTCAGTTCTCTTTTCAAGAAAAGCTGTAACAAGGGTTTTTTTGATTATCTTTTGGATCTTCGTATAGCAGAAGCAAAGCGGTTGTTGGTTAACAGTGAATTTAGCATAGCTGAGATTACACAGAAGGTGGGGTACCGAGATCCGAAGCATTTTTCAAGGGTATTCAAGAAGGCTTGTCAGATACGGCCCAACGAGTACAGGAAGCTGTATGGCTAGAAAGACACAATATCTTGACGAGCGAATTGCTTTTTGGATGGCTCTGTTACTCTTTCAGCTGGTCATGCTCCTGTTTGTGGCGTTGCTGTACCAATCGGGAAGGATCCTTTCCTTGCTGTGGTTATTCTTGCCGCTTGGCCTCCTGTTGGTAAGTGGGATACTGCTCTATAGTTGGGTGATTGTGCCCTACAAACGGACACGACACATACTCCAGCTTTTTGCCTCCGGATATACCTTTGAAAACGTCATCGACAAAAGGTTGCCCCTGAGCAGGGAGATGCAAGAAGTCGAAGCAAAACTGCATACGCTTTTGAACACTGACCAGATAATGAATGCCAGTAAGCGACAAGCCCAATTTCTCGCCTTGCAAAACCAGATAAATCCACACTTTCTGTATAATACACTCGAAGGGATACGATCAGAGGCATTGCTAGCAGGTCTCGATAATGTGGCCTCCATGACTGAAGCCCTATCCACGTTCTTTCGTTATACGATTAGCAGCGTAGAGAATCTTGTCACTCTGGAACAGGAATTGGAAAATACCCGAAACTATTTCTTCATTCAGCAATTCAGATTCGGAAACCGCATGGCCCTTGAAGTTGTCATAGATGATGAGGATAAGGCCGAGGTGCTCTCTTATCGCATACCCAAGCTTACCCTTCAGCCTATAGTAGAGAACTGCATCATTCACGGTTTGGAGTGTCAGGTTGGACAAGGCCTTCTTAGGGTCCATATCGAAACAACCCAGTCAAGGCTTTTGGTCACCGTCAGTGATGATGGGGTTGGTATGGAAAGGGCCGTACTGGAAAAGATGCATCGCAACCTATCTATACGGAGCTTTGAGTATATGAGACGCGATGAGCAACATGGCGGTATCGCCTTGGTGAATGTGAACAACCGAATCAAGCTGCTCTTTGGAGAGCAATATGGCCTTACCGTTACCAGCCAGATGGGAGTCGGCACCGATGTGCTTATTTCACTGCCTAGAAGTGTAGATTCTGAGGATAGGGTATGAAACATGAGGTGTTCCGCCTGGAGCAGGTATCGCTTCCACCCTATCTTTTTGACATAAACCTGCACCTGTACAAGGGAGAGATAGTTGCACTTATCGGGCTCAATGCCTTAGGCATTGAACAACTGTTGACTATCTTCAAAAAGAACATTCCCATACACTACGGGCATGTCTACTGTAACGACCTCTTGATAAATGATTATTTATCTAGCTCCCGCACACAAAATCGAGTGATAGTTATTCAACGTGATTCAACTCTTATTGATACGTTAAGTGTAGAGGAGAATTTGTTTGTCCTTCGCAAAGGATCTAAAATACATTTCATACGTCACAAGCAGTTATCGAACCAAATGCATCAGTTGCTTGATTCTCTACCTGTCAATATTCGCAAAAAAACCTTGGTAGCAGACCTCTCGCCCTTTGAGAAACTTGTAATAGAATTTGTAAAGGCAAGCATAAGCCGTGCTGACCTTGTTATCCTGTATGAGATTTCAAACTTTGTCAGCGAACATGATCTTACCAGACTACAGTCGGTGATACAGTATTTTAAGAAACAAGGAATGACGTTCCTCTACCTTTGCAGTCATCATCAGGAAGCTTTTCGGTTTTGCTCGCGTTGCTATCTGATGCAGGAGGGTAGAATCATAAAACACCTGTTCCCCTACCAGATGACTAATGAAGTAATCGCCCACTATAGCAACGTATTTGACCAGAGCATGGAGCTTTCGCAACGTCAGAGTCAGTATGAAAGGTTACAGAAATTAGAAAATCCTTATCTGGAGTGTAAGAACCTTTGGTATGAACATGTGCATGATCTTAGCTTCTCTATACAGAAAGGAGAGACTGTGGTGCTGCTCGATAGTGAAAACCTCTGCATTAATGATCTCTTTACCTTATTTCAAGGAACAGCTCTGCCTGAAAGCGGAACGTTAACGCTTGCGGGAAAACCGCCATCTAAAGACAATCGCTCTATCTCTCTCATCGCAGCAAAACCTTATGAGTCCCTTTTGTTTCCACAGCTTTCAGTCATAGATAATCTCTATTTTACCTGTGATGAGAAGATACGCCACCTCTGGTTGCGTCCCAAACTAAGGAGGGCCATTGCAAAAGAATTGGAACCTATCTTTGGGGATGACCTCTATAAAGGAAGCCTGGACGACCTCTCCCAGGAGAAGCTTCATACTATTGTCTACCAACGCATTTTGATGCAAAATCCTTCTTTTGTTCTTGCAGTTCAGCCTTTTGCATCTGTTGATATGTTTCAGAGAATCGCCCTGATTCACTATTTTGATGCTTTCAAGAAAAAGGGAATGACATCCCTGATTTTGGCAGTCTCTCTTTCCGATACCCTGCAAGTTGCAGACCGTCTGATCATACTTTCAGGGGGAAAGGTAGATAGGGTACTCATGCGTAACGAATTCACCCAGTATGGGGGAATCGCAGGCTCCATACCTCTGAAACCCAAAGAATAAGTACCCTTTTCTAAAAAAACACACCCTATCGGTCGTTAGAAAGCCATGGGATACTTTGGACATACAGGAGTACCATGGCATGAATGAGAAGGACTATAGTGTTGAGATGCACAATATCACCAAGACTTTTCCTGGGGTACGTGCCTTGGATGATGTCTCCTTTACCCTCCGGCCCGGTGAGGTAATGGCCCTTTTGGGTGAGAATGGTGCTGGTAAATCGACCCTTATGAAAATTCTCAGTGGTGTCTATACCCGTGACAGTGGTGATATCACCATTTTTGGTCAAGCCATTGAAGGGGATCTGAACCCACGTAAAGCAAAAGCCCTCGGTGTTTCGATGATCCACCAGGAACTGAACATGTGCAATCACCTAACTGTTGCACAGAATATATTTTTAGGAAGTGAACTTATTCATGGGGCTTTGCTCAACGAACGCGAGATGAATCGTCTAGCCAAAGAAGTTCTTGATTCCCTTCAAATTGATATAAAACCAGATGTTGTGGTGGGCTCTCTTGCCGTATCCAAACAACAGATGGTGGAAATTGCTAAAGCCCTACAGGCAGAATCCAGGATCCTAATCATGGATGAACCGACCAGTGCCCTTACCAGTGTTGAAATAACACAACTATTTACCCTTATTAGGAAATTGCGTGCCACAGGGTGTAGTATCGTCTATATCAGTCACCGTTTGGAAGAACTACAGCATATTGTCGATAGGGTCACCATCATGCGTGACGGAAGATTTATTACCGAACAGGCTTTCAAGGATTTGACGCTGAATCAGATCATCTCCTTTATGGTAGGTCGTGAAATTACAGAGAAGTTTCCCCGTATTCCTGCCAATAAAGGCAAACTTGCCCTTTCCATTCGTAATATACAGGCGGGCAGAATGGTCAAGGATGTATCTTTGGATCTATATCAAGGAGAAATTCTGGGTATAGCAGGTCTTATGGGTGCTGGCAGGACAGAGATGACCAGAGCCTTGTTTGGAGTTGATAAAAAGGATGGCGGAGAGGTCGAGGTAGAAGGGACTCTTGTGAAGATCACCTGCCCTGAAGATGCCATCGCAGCTGGACTTGTCCTGGTTCCTGAAGATAGAAAGAGGGACGGACTTTGTGTAAAGCTCTCTGTACGGGAGAATATTGCACTCCCCAACCTGGATATCATCTGTAACAAGGCCGGTGTCATCGATCGCAAGCGTGAAAAAACCATGGTCAATAAGGCTGTCTCAGACCTGCAGATCAAGCTTCCGACCAGTGAGGTCAACGCCTCTTCCCTTTCTGGAGGAAACCAGCAAAAGGTTGTTGTGGGCAAGTGGCTTGCTAGAAACAGCAAGGTCGTTATTTTTGATGAGCCAACTAGGGGTATTGATGTCGCTGCAAAGGTTGAGATCTATAACCTGATGAATGAGCTGAAACAGAATGGTATTGCAGTCATGTTTGTTTCCAGCGAGATGCCTGAGATCCTGGGGGTCTCAGACCGTATCCTGGTAATGTGTGACGGAAGGGTCACCGGCGAGCTTGACCGCTCTGATGCCACTCAGGAGAAGATAATGGAATACGCAACCCGGTTTGAAAAAAAACTGGATGATCAGTTTTGATGGGGAAGGGATAATGAGCAGAGAATTTGAGAATCCATTTAAGAGAATGATGGCCATACGTGGCATAGGGCAAGTGCTGACAGTAACCGCTGGTCTCATAGTGCTGTATGTGGTGTTTGGCATAATGAATCCGG
>CAXYZP010000069.1:0-7262 GCA_964293175.1 uncultured Sphaerochaeta sp. | reverse complement strand
ATGCACCGGGCAATGCTCCTTGTACAGGCCGTACCCGGCCCAGTTCTCCGGCTTCTTGTAGGGCTGTTGGGAGAGCCCTAACGTAGAGCCGTCCTTGGTGACCAGATACATGTTCTTATACTGCTCTAAGGGAATGTGCTCGATGACCCGATAGATCGAAAGGTACAGGGAGTGCTTTAGGGTGCCATCGGGGCGGGCGATACATTTTTTCTTTGCATAGGTCCAGTCGAAATAGTCTCCGAACCCACCTTTGACCTCTGCAAACATCAGTCTCTCTGCAGAGCCTTTTTTTGATCCCCTTGCCATATAGGAACCGAACATCTTAGGTTCTAGCTGGGATGCAATCATCGCTTCAATAGGGGAAAACACTACATAATAATACAACATTAGCATACTCCTTTTTACTGTATCAGAAGTGAGAACAGGTTATATTTGCTAAAGATTGATACGGAGATCAAAGATACAATCGCCATAATCTTTATCAGGATATCCAGTGAAGGTCCTACGGTATCTTTCAAGGGATCGCCTACCGTATCGCCTACAACAGAAGCCTTATGGGCATCGGAGCCTTTACCACCGTAGTGTCCATCCTCCACATACTTCTTTCCATTGTCCCATGCGCCACCTGCGTTTGCCGTATACAGAGCCAGCATGACAGAAGAGAGTGTCGTGCCAATGAGAAGTCCTCCCACAAACTCAGCACCAAATATAAATCCGGTTACCAAGGGGGTCGCTACAGAGATAAGGGCAGGGATGCGCATCTCTGCCAAAGCACCGGCGCTGCTGATGCTGATACAAGTTTTGTAGTCAGGCAGCGAAGTCCCCAGTATTATTCCCGGGTCAGCCTTGAATTGACGCCTGACCTCCTGCACCATCTTTCGTGCAGCGTTTGCCACAGCTTCGATGAGCAGTCCGCTAAAGAGATAGGGAATGGCGGCTCCGACTAGGGCCCCTACAAGGGCAAGAGGGTTGACCATATTGAGTATCATCTCAGATCCATGGACGATATTCTCACCCGCCTGTGCATAGAGATAGGAGGAAAACAACGAAAGGGCGGCAAGGGTTGCCGATCCTATCGCAAAGCCTTTTCCGATGGCTGCTGTGGTATTGCCCACTGCATCCAGCTTGTCGGTAATGCCCCGGACATCAGGATGCAGTTTCGCCATTTCACTTATGCCTCCGGCGTTGTCGGCAATGGGCCCGAATGTATCAACGGAGACAGTTACTGTCACAAAGCTCAGCATGCCGATGGCAGCCATCGCCACCCCATAGAGACCTGCTGTGACATTCGCTGCAATAATGGCAAAGCCTAGGACCAGAACCGGTGAGATTACAGATATCATGCCGACACTCATCCCCTCTGTAATAGTAAGGGCCGCCCCTTCAAGGGAGCTTGCGGCTATTTTCTGGGTTGGCTTGAAGTCATAGCTGGTGTAGTATTCGGCGATTTGTCCGATGACAATACCGCTTACTATACCCAGCACAGCACATATCCAGGGAGAGAGAGCTCCTGCTGCGAAGTGAATGGTGCCGAGGTCTTCTGTGCTAAACGCAAGATAGGAGACAACGCCCGAAGATAGTATCGTTAGGCCCGCACCCATAAAGGTTGCTGCATTGAGCTCCTTATGCGGATTGGAAGAGACTTTCTTTACCAGCAGAAAAATAATGCCCAGCATGGATGAGATGATGCCAACAGCTGCTATAAGCAGAGGCACATAGATAAGCTTTGCAACCAAGGATGCTGGAATGTCGCCGTTGGAAAAGAAAATGTATGCTGCCAAGATCATCGCAGAGACGAGGGCTCCTACATAACTTTCCAGGAGGTCGGAGCCGAGTCCCGCCACGTCCCCAACGTTGTCCCCAACGTTATCAGCAATTGTTGCAGGGTTTCTCGGGTCGTCTTCAGGAATACCCGCCTCTGTCTTGCCTACCAGGTCCGCACCCATATCTGCGGCTTTTGTAAAGATTCCGCCACCAACACGGTTGAACATTGCAATGATGGAACATCCCAAGGCATAGGCACTGACTGTCATGGTAAAGGGGATGTCGGAAATGCCAAGCCAGTTGGTGTGAAAGGTGAGGTTTTCAGGTGATACCTGTTTGAACACTATGCCAAACACCACATAGACAATGGCAAGGCCAAGTAGGGCAAATCCGCCTACACAGAGGCCCATTACAGATCCTCCCCTGAAGGCAACGCGCAACGTCTTCCCTAAGTTTTTTGTAAGGCGTGCTTCGTTGGATACCCGCACATTGCTCAGCGTCGCTATATTCATGCCGATCCAACCAGCGCAGGCGCTCATGATTGCCCCAAGGACAAAGGCGAACGCACTGGATGGGGAGACAACGACCCCAAGAAGAATGGCGATAAGGAAAACAACCTTAATGATAACTGAATACTCTAGGAGCAAAAAGGCTCTTGCCCCTTCTTGAATCGCAGCTGCAATTTGCTGCATCTCTTCAGTCCCGGCATCTTTTTTCTTCACGCCATAAAAGTTGATTGCGGCAAAGGCTATGGCTCCTAAAGATACAATGATAACAAATCCAATCATTTTTTAACCCTCTGAAAACTATTGTATTCCACTAAGAGGTATTATCCAAGTGAACCAAACTTGATTATTTCCTGTGTTTAGGATTGTTTTGCTGTGCTCTCTCGTATATATCCGACAAAATATAGTAAATGCTATGATTATATTTGACAAATCGATGTCCATCGTCTACACAATAGATATGAATAAACATCTTGGATTGTGTCTTGTCCTTGTTAGCCTGGTGGTGGCTCTTCCTATCGCAGCGTTACCGCTATCGACACAGCTTTCCTACACTGCTGATGGCCCTTTCTTGAGCCAAGACCCCTCAATAGGGCAGCTGATCCAACCAGAACCCTTCTCCAGCGAAGCCTATACGGCAGAGGCCCTTTCCACCCCATATTCCCCTGAATGGGTGGCTACGTTTGTTTCTCCGGATGTCCGGTTCTCGTTTATCCGCACGTTTGACAAAGAGCTCGCTCTTCTCCTTCCCCAAACAACGTTTTCCTTAGGGAAAGCCATCAAGCGCCAAGACACCATATCGGTCCCATTCAGATATGGGGATGAGATGAGATACGGGACCTTTGTCTGGATTGAGGTCTCTCAAGGGACGTATACGCTGGTCTCCATAACACTCAATCCTTGAGGAACCCCCTCTAGGGAAGAATTTTCTTGTTACACGTAATAGGCTTACAGAGATAGTAGACGATAGGGTTGGTATCCTCATTGGTTACATGGTACCCATAGAGCTATGTATAACGGCTAATTATTAGGATGTACATGTTTTTTCTAGCGATTGGTTTTCTCTATCACCAGCACATAGTTTCCACTTTGGGGGACATTCACTGAGAGTTCCTCAAAAACCATGTCTTCAGTATCTATATCGGTGGCACGCTTGTTGGCATCATACTCTGCAAGCAGAACCCTCAACTCCCCGTCAAGGTCTTCCATGTTCAGCGTTATGGTGCGTTGGTTGGGTTTGATGATGACTCTGACATTTTCCATGTCTGCATCTTCCAACAGTGTGCCTGACCAAACGGGAGAGGCATCAGGATTGACCGGGGGAACCTTGCTGTATACTCCACAACCGGGGAAAATTAGCAGAGCAACCAGCAGACAACACAGCGCTATTGTTTGCCCCATATATGTAGTTTTAGTTCTTTTGTTCATCTCTATGCTTCCCCACAGTTCATTATACGAAACCAAGTCTCTTCACCTGCATAAACCAACGAAGGGTGAAATAATTACAAGCATAGATGTTCTAGATATAAGAATCGTGGATATCGTTGGTATCATAGGAGAAAAATACAAGAAAAAATAAAGGGGAATAAAGGCGAATATAAAGATTGACTTATATATTAAACGAGTTATAATAAGTTATAGAATAAACAGGGGGAGCACACGATGCTACAGTTAGGATTCGCTTTTAATTTTAATGTCCAACGATGTGAGATCGAAGTTGGTGATGAAGATCGTATCATCAACGAAGGATATAGACCTTTGGTTGAGTTATTTGAAAAATATAATCTCAAGGCTGATTTTTTCATCTCGGGATTTACTTCACTGCTTTTGCAGGAGAAGGCTCCTGATTTGTTGGAGACGATTAAGAAAAGGGTAGGCAAGAACTTCGAGTTGGGAACCTACACCTATACCCATCCAATTCCTCAGTTGTTGAAACCTGAAGAATTTGCCCGACAGATGCAGAAAGGCCTTGATATCGACCGCGAGTTGCTCAAAGCTGAGACCGTCGGATTCCTGCCTCCAGAATTTGCCTATACAGAAGAGATGGGTATGGTCCTTAAAGACCATGGCATCGAGTGGTTCATTGCCCTTGCCTCACAGATTGAAAAAGGTCTGAAAGCCAAAGGCATCCAACGTGATCCGTATATTCCGTATCGAGTAGCCCTTGATGACGGAAGAACTATGATTGCCGTTCCGGCAGCCTATCAGCTTCCTCAGACTCCAGCTCGCTTTTTCATCCTTAGGATGAAAGGCCAGGTTCCTGTCGATCAGGTCATTGAAGGGGTAAAGCAGTTTGCCAAGGAACATGACGGAGGTCTCCTGCTGTTCAAGCGTGATGCAGAAACTATCTTCATTGATATGTTCAACAGCGGATTTGAGAAGACCTATGAAGTTATGGAAGAGTTCCTCTCCAAACTCAGCAAGTTGGATTTTATCAAGCCAGCATGGATCAGTGAGACCATTGATAGGGCTCCCCTGGATGTAACCATCTCCCTTCCTGATTATCTGGGCAATACAAAGCTTGAGACATTCACCGAAGGCGCAGCAAAAGAGATTTGGGATGCAACAGTAGAAATTAGAGACCTTCTGATAGAAGCGGAGAAAAACAATACCCATACAAAACCAATTGAAGAGGCATGGGAGCATCTTTTGCTCAGTCACAACTCGGATGGAAGAATTGGGTACTGGTTCAGTGAATGGAATCCTGGGGAGCACGTGGTTGCCCCTTCACGGAAAGCCTTTGTTGAAGAACACCTAGAAGCGGCTCGTAAAGCCCTTCTTTAGAGAGGTAAGCGGTGTATTACGATACAGAACTGGGCGCACGTATCAGTGAATCCCAGTTTGCAAAAGTAGTGGGTGAGGCAGGAATAGAGACAGCTCTGTTCCATGACTTCCTACACGCTTTTGCATCGCTTGAAAACACACCCAAAATAGTGCTTGCCCGTAAGGCAATAAAGCTACTGAGCAAGCAAAGCTATCCAGCGCGTCAAGAGGAACTCTTTGAAATTATCCGTCTTTCCCTGTTGAAATTTAGTGGGACTGACGGAATGAGGGGCGTTGTCGATAGCACGACGGCCTATACACCCGAAAAGAGCATTCAGGTTTTTGTACAGGAAAAAATCATCTCTTCACATCTCTGTACCGTACTAGCTTCAGGCTTTGCCTCCATGCTCAGAGCGTGTAAGAGCTCTCTAGGTAGGTGTGTGGCCATTGCAGAAGATGGTAGAGACCAGAGTGAAGAGACCTCTTTAGTAGCAGCCATCGCATCAGGTTTGCAGAGCCAAGGCTTTGAAGTCGAGTTCCTTGGCGTAGTTCCTACCCCTTCTCTCGCTGCCTGGAGTCTGGCTAACAGGTGTGGTGCCATTATGGTAACAGCTAGTCACAACCCCCATCAGTACAATGGGATGAAGTTTTTCATCGAAGGAAAAAAACTATTTCCTCAGGGACCATGCGGAGAGTTTGCCCTTGCCTCATATGCTATACAGGCCCTTGATGTAGTGGATACATATCCAATTAGCCACCCAAAAATCAGTGATCGGTATGAAGAGGCAAGCTCTCTTTTTGCCTCTTTGTTTGCAAAGAGCCTGACCAGTAGGGATCGCGAAATGCTGGCAAATTGTTATTTTGTCATTGATTGTGCGAATGGTGCTTTGAGTTATGTCCTACCTCCTTTGATGGAAAGTTTAGGCTTCTCATACCAGTTGGTTGCTGCCAAACCTGGGAAAATGGCTATCAATAAGGATTGCGGAGCAGCCCAGTTTGAAGGATTGTACTCTGTCGGTGCAAAACAGAAGTCTGTATCGCCTCTGGTGGAGCACATAGTAGGTCTAGGTCCCATCTACCAGAATAAGCGGGTATTTGGCATCGTAGTCGATGGTGATGGGGATCGTGGCCTGGTGCTGGTTCCCCACGCTGATGGAAGTGCTATGTTTGTCCTTCATGGAGATGATCTGCTTCTTTTGCTAGCTCGTAGGAATCAAGGATCCAAAGGTCTCATCAGAGTGACACTTGAAAGTGACAATGCCATAGTCGGCATCCTCAAGGCCCTTTCTCCAGATTTCTCCCTCGAGGTAACAGCTGTAGGTGACAGACACCTCTCTGTACCTTCCGATAGTGATATGCAGGTTCTTGCTGGTGGGGAAGACTCAGGACATCTGGTATTTCCCATACAAGTCGATCACGGCATGCTCTATTCTGGAAATGGCATGCTCAGTGCCCTTATAGCTATTTCTGTCCTGGTGACTGACGATCTCACACTTCCCCTGTTCGTACGAAAAGGAGTGGACAAGCGAAGTGTGATGCTTAGGGATACGGGGCTTTGGTTTTCACAATCTGCTCTTTGGAACCAGGTTGAGGGTGAGATTGCTAAGCACTTTCCTAGGGATATCAAGAGCGTACGTTTTGCGTATGAACCCGATATGGTTTCGTATCGGACTGAGGGCGGAGACCTTCTCTATGTGAGGGCGAGCGGAACAGAGCCCAAACTTAGCGTTAGTTTTTCTCGAATTGGCGACACAGGCTTCAACAAGCTGGTACAATCCTTAACAGGGCTCTGTGCCAGACTGTGAAAATATTTTAGTAAATGGGGGAGTAATCCTCTCATCGTATCCAAAAGGAGGAAATGATGAAAAAAGCAACTATCATGCTTCTGGTTCTACTTATGGTTGTTCCTATGCTGTTTGCTGCGGGACAAGGTGAAAAAGCAGTTTCAGACAAAAGTGAAGTGACCGAGATTCTGTATTGGCAGTATTTCTATGAGACTAAGAAAAATCTGATGGACGACCTGATCATAATGTTTGAGGAACGTAATCCAGACATCCGAGTCACCCAGCAGACCTTCCCGTATGAGAACTATAACACAAAGGTAGCCTCCAGCGTCCCCTCAGGACAGGGCCCTAACGTTATCAACCTCTTTTACGGATGGTTGCCCCTGTACATCGATAGCGGGTATCTGCAGGCTCTACCAGAATCAACCTTTGCATCAGCAAAAGT
>CAXYZP010000068.1:0-7320 GCA_964293175.1 uncultured Sphaerochaeta sp. | reverse complement strand
AGGAGGGGGATCGACCGACATGGCATGCGGCATGGCCACCGGTCAGCTCTGGTTCAAGGTACCTTCTGCCATCAAGTTCAACTTGACGGGAAAGTTGAATACCCACGTCAGCGGTAAGGACCTTATCCTACATATCATCGGCATGATCGGTGTTGACGGAGCTCTGTACCAGAGCATGGAGTATACAGGCCCTGGAGTTGCCTCCTTGAGTATTGATGACCGTTTCACCGTTTCCAACATGGCCATTGAAGCCGGTGCCAAGAACGGTATTTTCCCTGTTGATGATGTCACTCTGGCCTATCTTGCTGAGCACTGCCCCCGTAAGCCTGTTATCTATGAGGCGGATGCGGATGCGGAGTATGAGAGGGTTATAGACATCGACCTTGCAACCATTAAAAGCACTGTCGCATTCCCCCACCTCCCGTCCAACACACGCACCATCGACGAGGTTGGCGAGATAAAAATCGACCAGGTTGTCATAGGGTCGTGTACCAATGGTCACATCACCGATCTGCGTGAGGCTGCTGCCATCCTCAAGGGCCACAAGGTTGCCTCTTGGGCACGCTGTCTTATTTTCCCCGCTACCCAGAAGATCTGGAAGCAGGCCATGAATGAGGGCCTCTTTGATATCTTTATCGACAGCGGTTGTGCTGTCTCCACCCCTACCTGCGGACCCTGCCTAGGCGGGCATATGGGTATCCTGGCAGAGGGTGAGCGTGCGGTAAGCACCACCAACAGGAACTTCGTTGGCCGTATGGGACATGTGAAGAGTGAAGTCTATCTTGCAAGCCCGGCTGTAGCCGCTGCAAGTGCGATCAAGGGGTACATCGCCGACCCCGCCAAAGTAGAGGAGGTTCGATAATGCATGCAAAAGGATCTGTTTTCAGATATGGGGATAACATCGATACCGACGTTATCATCCCGGCGAGGTATCTCAATACCTCCAACCACAAGGAACTGGCCATGCACTGCATGGAGGATATCGACGCTACGTTTATCAAAAAGGTACAACAGGGCGATATCATTGTAGCCGACAAGAACTTCGGTTGTGGCTCAAGTCGTGAGCACGCTCCTATAGCTATCAAGGAGAGTGGGGTATCGTGTGTAATCGCGCGCACCTTCGCCCGTATCTTCTACCGTAACTCATTGAACATCGGCTTGCCGATTCTCGAGTGCGAAGAGGCTTGTGACGGGATCAAGGCAGGGGATGTGGTCAGTGTGGACTTTTCTACCGGACTGATCACCAATGAGACCAGTGGCAAGAGTTTCCAAAGCGAACCGTTCCCTCCCTTCATGCAGGCTTTGATCCAAGCCGGCGGACTTGCCCCCTACATGGTGGAGAAAGGAAAGAAAGAAGGTAAGAAAGCATGAAAAAGCATATAGCATTGGTGCCTGGAGACGGTATCGGAGTTGATATTGTAGTGGAGGCGGTCAAGGTTCTTGATCGCATCCAGGAGAAGTTTAACCATGAGTTCACCTATAGCACCTACCTTGCCGGAGGATGCGCTATAGATGCCAC
Source organism: uncultured Sphaerochaeta sp. (assembly GCA_964293175.1). Classification (GTDB taxonomy): domain Bacteria; phylum Spirochaetota; class Spirochaetia; order Sphaerochaetales; family Sphaerochaetaceae; genus Sphaerochaeta. Next base: position 5,801 of record CAXYZP010000068.1, on the reverse strand, counting down.
AGGCATTCCTCTTCCCCCTGAGACCCTCAAGGGTTGCGCAGAGAGTGACTCCATCATCCTAGGGGCAGTCGGCGGTCCCAAATGGGATAAGATTCCCAGTGATATTCGCCCCGAGAAAGCCCTGTTGGGACTTCGTGGTGAGTTGGGCCTGTTCTGTAACCTTCGCCCCGCCATCATCTACAAGCAGCTTAGTGCAGCTTGCCCCTTGAAGGCTGAGATAGTGGGTGAAGGTCTGGACATCATGGTCGTACGCGAACTGACCGGAGGCATCTACTTCGGAGAGCGTGGACGAGATGAGAACAGTGCATACGACACCATGAGCTACACGGTCTCTGAGATCGAGCGTATTGTGCGCAAGGGCTTTGAGATCGCCCAGAAGCGAACCAAGAAAATGTGCTCTGTCGACAAGGCTAACATTCTCAATTCCAGCCAGCTCTGGCGTGAGGTTGTGGAACGTCTTGCACCCGAATACCCGGATGTAACGGTAAGTCATCTCTATGTGGACAACGCAGCCATGCAGTTGGTGCGCAACCCCCGCCAGTTCGATGTCATCGTGACTGGAAACATGTTCGGGGATATCCTCAGCGACGAGGCTTCCCAGATCACCGGCTCCATCGGGATGCTTCCCTCTGCTTCCTTGCGTGAGGATAGTTTTGGCATGTACGAGCCTATCCACGGCAGTGCCCCTGACCTGGCCGGCAAGAATATAGCCAACCCCATAGCCACCATCCTCTCTGTAGGGATGATGATGCGTTATACTTTTGGATTGACAGCGGAAGCTGATGCTGTAGAAGAGGCTGTTTCCAAGGTCCTCGATGCGTCCTATCGCACCGTAGACATCTACTCCGATGGCATGAAGCTTGTCGGTACAAAAGAGATGGGCTCTCTCATAGCCCAGGCTCTGTAAATAGGAAGGTAGTAGGATGGACGATACCAAGAAACGCTCTAGTGTGATGACCGAAGGGGTCGATAAGGCTCCTCACCGTTCTCTTATGAAAGCCCTCGGTTGGACTGACCGTGAGATTCATATGCCCATGATCGGCATCGTAAACGGTGCTAATGAGATTATTCCCGGACACATCCACCTCAATAGGATTGTCGATGGGGTAAAGGCGGGTGTTCGCTCTGCGGGAGGAAATCCTGTATCGTTTCCTGTTATCGGTGTCTGTGATGGTATAGCAATGGGACATACGGGGATGAAGTACTCCCTTGCCAGTCGTGAGATCATTGCAGACTCCATCGAAATTATGGCTACCGCCCATCCTTTCGATGCCCTGGTCTTTGTCCCCAATTGCGACAAGATCGTACCGGGCATGCTTATGGCAGCTGCTAGGCTGAACATTCCCTCCATCTTTGTCTCGGGAGGACCGATGCTCGCAGGTCATGTCCCCGGCGGGGCAGTCGACGGCATGAGCCTTTCGACGATGTTTGAGGCGGTGGGAAGCCACGCAGTTGGAACGATGAGCCAAGAGCAGTTGGATATCTTTGAAGACAGAGCCTGTCCTACCTGCGGATCCTGCAGTGGCATGTATACCGCCAACAGCATGAACTGCCTCACCGAAGCTATCGGCATGGGCCTGCCTGGAAACGGGACTATTCCCGCTGTCTACAGTGCCCGTGATCGCCTAGCCAAGGAAGCAGGCTATAAAATCATGGAAATTCTAAAGAAGAACATACGACCTTTGGATATCATGACAAAACAGGCCTTTGCCAATGCTCTGGCTGTCGATATGGCACTTGGGTGCAGTACCAATACGATGCTTCACCTTCCTGCCATCGCTCATGAGGCGCATGTAAAACTTGATATCTTTATGGCAAACGAGGTCAGTGCCAAGGTTCCCAACCTCTGTCACCTTGCCCCAGCCGGGCCTTACCACATTGAGGACCTCTATAGGGCCGGCGGTGTATTGGCCGTAATGCATGAACTCGATAAGAAGTGCCTGTTGGACGGGACTCTTCCTACGGTAAGTTGCAAGACCATTGGGGAACTATATAAAGAGGCTGTCAACCAAAATCCTGAGGTTATCAGGCCAATTGACAATCCTTACTCGGTTTCCGGTGGTATCGCTGTGTTGCAGGGCAACCTTGCCCCCGATGGGGCAGTGGTAAAGCGTAGCGCAGTCGATGCGGCGATGCTTGTCCATAAGGGGCCTGCCAGGATATTTGAGAGTGAAGAGGATGTCATCAAGGCTATCTATGCCTCTGAGATCAAAAAGGGTGATGTGGTGGTTATTCGCTACGAGGGCCCCAAGGGAGGCCCGGGCATGCGCGAGATGCTCAGCCCGACCTCTGCCATAGCAGGTATGGGGTTGGACAAGGATGTGGCGCTCATCACCGACGGACGCTTTAGCGGAGCAACGCGTGGGGCTTCTATCGGGCATATCAGCCCTGAGGCTGCCGAAGGCGGACCTATCGCTCTGGTTGAGGAAGGGGATATCATCAGTATCGACATCCCCCAAGGCAAGCTTGAGCTACTCGTAGATGATGCTGAACTGGAACGACGAAAGAAGAGTTGGAAATGTAAGCCTAGCCCTATAACCACCGGATATCTTGCAAGATATGCCAAGATGGTTACCAGTGCTTCCACCGGCGCGATTTTCAAGCAATAAGATTCAACTAACAAGGAGAACCTACCATGCAAATGACCGGAGCACAGATAATAATTGAGTGTTTGGCCGAACAGGGCACAGATGTCGTATTCGGCTTCCCAGGCGGGGCAGTGTTGCCCTTGTACGAGGCCCTGTACCAGAATCAAAATCGTATCAAGCATATACTGACCGCCCACGAGCAGGGTGCTAGCCATGCTGCGGACGGCTATGCCCGTTCCACAGGCAAGGTTGGTGTGTGCATTGCCACTAGTGGCCCTGGTGCCACCAACTTGGTGACCGGTATTGCCACGGCCTATATGGACAGCATCCCGATGGTAGCCCTTACAGGTAACGTGACGCTACCCCTGTTGGGCAAAGATAGCTTTCAGGAGGTCGATATCACCGGCATCACGATGCCTATCACCAAGCATAACTACATCGTCAAGGATGTTGCCATGCTAGCCCAGACGATACGCGATGCCTTTAGGATCGCCCAGGAAGGTAGGCCGGGTCCGGTGTTGATAGACATCCCCAAGGATGTCACCGTCCATACCGCCGACTATGTTGCCAAGAAACCCGAGCCCATCCTTCCTAGGACTGAAAGGCTGAGTGAAGAGAGCATGGGGACGGCCATCAGACTCATAGAAGAGAGTGAAAGGCCGATGCTGTATGTCGGAGGGGGAGTCATCAGGGGCAAGGCCTCTGAGGAACTTGGCACGTTCATCGATCTCATCGATGCCCCTGTCTGTACCTCTCTGATGGGATGTGGGGCAATAAGTTCCTACAACGAGCGTTTTACCGGCATGGTGGGTATGCACGGCTCGAAGGTCTCAAATATGTGTGTCTCTGCATGTGACCTGCTTGTAGTGGTGGGTGCACGTTTCAGTGACCGTGTGGTAAGCAAGGCAAGTGGGTTTGCCCAGAATGCCAAGATAGTGCATATCGATGTCGACCCAGCTGAGATCGACAAGAATATCAAGACCTACTGCCATGTCATCGGGGATGTGAAGGTGGTGCTCTCTGAGCTGAACAAGCGCATTACAGAACCTCATACCAATGAGAAGTGGATGGACCAGGTACGTTCGTATAAGTTGCGCTACCCCATCCGGTTCGATAACGAAAGCCAGCGTGCCAAGACCATCCTCAAAAGTCTGCAGAAGGTCCTTCCTCCTGAATTCTACATAGTTACAGAGGTAGGACAACACCAGATGTGGGCAGCTCAGTTCCTCAAGCATGTACAACCTGGTCATTTCCTGACTAGCGGAGGTTTGGGGACGATGGGTTACGGCACCGGAGCTGCCATAGGAGCTCAGGTGGGAAACCCTGAGAGCAGGGTGGTCAACGTAGCAGGCGATGGCAGTTTCGGTATGAACTGCAACGAGCTTGCAACTATTGCTCGGTATAACCTACCTGTCGTGATCTTGCTGATGAACAACCACACCTTAGGTATGGTGCGTCAGTGGCAGACCCTTTTCTTTGATAACCACTACAGCGAGACCACCTTGGATGGTGGGGTTGATTGGATCAAACTAGCCGGTGCATACGGGATAGAGGGACGTAGGATAGGTTTGGATGATGATCCTAAATCTATCCTGCAAGAGGCTCTTGCCTTGCATGCTCCTGTTGTCATCGAGTGCGAGATACCCACCGATGACAAAGCTTATCCAATGGTAGCTCCTGGGGCTTCCATTGATGATATGCTTGGAGTCGGAGAGTTGGGCGACTACTGAAAAAGGTAGGAAAAGAACTCACATAGGGACATTCCAAAGGCAGCGCTGATATTTTCCAGTGTCTGCTTGCGGGGTGTCCTTTTGTTTTTTTCAATATAGTATACCTGACTTCTTGTCAGGTATGCCCGATCCATTAATTCCTGTTGTGTCATGTTTTGTGCAAGTCGTAATTGTCTAATTGCTTCTCCAAGCGTAATTGTTTCCATAGCAAGAGTATCTAACAAAAATTAGACACGTGTCAGTATTTCGTCATATAAATTGAAAAATACTAGTTGCCGAAAAGAAAAAGCCAAGTACTGGGATATATTCCACCAAGTCAGTCTGAATTGATTTTGTATTCTTTTGCTGTAATAACATTTATGAAAATGAATAAACTTACAAAAATAATCACCAGTTTTTCCATAAAACCGTCATGAGATGCTATACTACTTGCTGAAATTAATTTTAGGAGGTTACCATGGAAGAAGATATGCGAGAAATGTCGTCAGAAGAGTTGGGAGCAGTCTGCTCCAATCTCTCCAAGTCATGTGCGAAACAGATGAGACAGGAAGAGGCTGACCTTTTTAGAAAACTATCATCCTATTATGGAAAACAGGTACAAGAGCAGTCAAAAGAACAGACAGGCAGTTCCTTCAAGGCCCTCGCCGCCTTGATAGAGCAGGATCTTGGGCAAGGATATCCAGCGGCAAACAACGCGATAAAAGGCGAACATGACCGAGGTGCCTTACGGTCATTGGTATGGGGAGAGAAGGCTACTAAGTTTTTGAAGAGCCTGCTTGCAAGATATGAAAAACAAGGAAATGCACTTTTGGAGAAAACCAGTGTGTTTGTCTGTGACATCTGTGGGTTTGTCTATGTGGGCGAACAACCTCCTGAGGTCTGTCCGGTCTGTAAGGTCCCCAGCTTTAAGATTCTCTCTGTTCGAAAGGAGGCCATCTGATGCATGCTGTAAGAAATATTCGACTGTGCACCAAAGATTGTGTCTGCCTGTTTGTCTGTCCCACAGGTGCCACTGACACCGAAACCGGTCAGATCGATGCATCAAAGTGCATAGACGGCTGCCGCCTCTGTGTTGATGCCTGCCCCTCGCATGCTATCTTCCTGTTGCCCGATTCTTATGCTCCGCAACAAGAGAAGAGTGATACAACAGTGAAAGCCCTAAGAGAACTGGCAAAGAGCAAGGCCAAGCAGGAAAAGCTTGCCCAAAAATTAGCTGACGAAACAAAAGACCCTATTGTCAAACAACTCGCCAACACCCTTGTAAGGTCAAATAGGATCCTGCAGGAAGATCTCCACCGCGAAAGTGGCTTCATGCTTCCCCAGGGAAGCGTTGCCAAGACTTTTCTGAAGGAACAGCTTGAAAATAACAAGGACAAGGACTTCCCTAGGGAAACGGTTGAGAGGTTGTTGGAGTTGCTGTAGGGAAGAGGCTCTAGGAAAATCTGAACACAAGGTCTTTGCCTTTTCCATTCAATTGGTACCA
>CAXYZP010000067.1:0-7329 GCA_964293175.1 uncultured Sphaerochaeta sp. | reverse complement strand
ACTGAATCGCCAAGCCTTCTATGCTAAATTGAAAGAGTTGGATCTCTCCAAACACTATCCTCTGATCCTTATGCTTCTGGATTTCAATGGCTTGAAGCTTATCAACGAGGCGTATGGGCATACAACCGGAGATTCCCTCCTAAATGAGATTGCCATCATATTGCAGCGCCCATGGCATAAGGGACAAATGGTAGGCCGCGTCGATGGCGATGAATTTGCCATCTTTTTCCCCAATGCAACGGAAAAAGTCGCTTTACAAGTTTCTCGGGAAATTCAAGAAATATTGGCTGAACAAGCCTTCTTGGGGTATGGTCTTACCATATCCAGTGGATATGCAAAGAAAGAGTATGCCCAGACATCTATCAGCGAATTGCACAAAAAGGCTGAGGATGACCTGTTTCGAAACAAGTTTGTGGAAAACCAGAGTGCGCGTAATAAAATGGTTGACCTGCTCTTGCAGTCCCTCTTTAAAAAAAGTAGCCGAGAGATGGAGCATAGCAAACGAGTGGGGGTGTTGGCTCAACAATTCGGGAAATACCTTGGACTGCCTAAACAAGAGATTGAAGCTCTTCATACCGTTGGTATCATGCACGACATTGGAAAGATTGCCATAGCAACCAAGACACTGAACAAACAAGGAAAACTGGATGATGATGAGTGGAAAGAGATCAAGCGTCATCCGGAGATAGGGTTTAACATCCTTAGTTCGGTGAACCAATATGCGCCCATTGCTGAGCAGGTTCTCTGCCACCATGAAAGGTGGGATGGGAAAGGCTATCCCAACAGTATTGCCGGGGACCTGATACCTTTCTATTCCAGAATCCTCGCCCTGTGTGACTCATTTGATGCGATGACACATACTAGGACCTATAGGTCAGAGTTCACGGTCCAAACAGCACTAAAAGAGATTCAGGACTGTAGCAATACGCAATTTGATCCTGTTCTTGCCGAACAGTTCATCGAGATGATACTAAACAAATCCTAAAAGGTTGAAGTGACCTGCCAGATTGTAAGACCGTGGATTCACCTGCTTTAGAACTGGCTACCACATACAATAGGAGGTCACTTCATCTAGAGTATAAAACAGCACAATTGGTTTGTCCAGCTCCTATAATACCCATGAAGATTTAGCAAATTTAGCAAAATTCATCCTCTTGCATGGAGAGGTATCTTGAAGAATAGATATTGTTATTCCCTTTTCTGTACTCATTTCCCCTAGCGTTAAATTTGACATTGTTGAAATAAAGTATGCTATCATATGTGTAACGGAACATTATAACCGTGTGTATTAGCTTTGCTTGCAGATTGAAGTAAAGCATCACTTGGGAGAGTAAAACTTTTGTGAAAGAGTGTTCTTGTCTCAATCCAAACCTTTTACTCCGATCTAGTAAGAATAATACTGTTTTGAAGTAGTTCAAAACGGATTAATACAAGGGGAGTAGTATATGAAGAAAACTATCAGGATCATTTGTATCGTCACAGGTTTCCTTTTGATGGGAAGCATGCTCTTTGCCGCTGGAGCTCAAGAGAAGGCTCCGGAAAAAGCATCAACAGAAATGGAAGAGAAGGTGTCCATGTATGCAAGCATCACGGCTATCGAGCCCATCCTTGCTGCCTTTCAGGCCGATACTGGAGTCTTAGCTGAAAACACCCGACTTTCAACATCCAAGTTCGCCTCGACTGTGCTCACGGAGTTTCAGGCCGGCAAGCTCGCCGCTGACGTCGTCCAAGCTCCGCTTCCTGTGCTGGAAATCTTGAAGCAGTATGGGGTTATTGAAGATTATTTTTCCCCAGCTGCCCAGTCCTATGCTGAGTGGACCAGAAACAATGGGGGTATCTATCAATTTGGCATTGAGTATGTTGCCCTGATCTACAACACCGAGCTTGTCAGCCCATCTGATGTGCCCAAACGTTATGAGGATCTTACCCATCCAAAATGGAAGAACAAAATTGTCATGGCAAACCCTGGTAATCACGCCACCACCATTTCTTGGTTGGTCGGACTGAAAGAGAACAACGTCTTTGGTTCGGATGCAAAATGGATGGACTTCCTTAAGGGTCTTGCTGCAAACACTCCTATGTTCGTAGCTTCTTTCGGGCCTACTCCAGCTCCCATTGAAAGTGGTGAGAAGCTCATCGGTATCTCGATGCCCAAATACATCATCACCAAAGCTCCGGCTCCTCTTGCATGGGCTCAAGTTGAACAGCCCTTGCTTGGTTCTCCCAGAGCAATTGGTATTACCACCACTGCCCCCCATCCTAATGCTGCAGCAGCATTTATGGAGTACTGGCTTTCAGATAAGGCGATGTCCTTGCTAGCTGATAAGGTAGGCGAGTATGTGCTTACTCCTGGAGTATTCCCTCCTATCGATGGCATCGACAAGGCAAAGGTAATTCCTATTCGTGACCTTTCAGATGAAGAGCTCTTGAAATGGGGTGCTGAATTCGAAAAGATCTTTGCACTGTAAAGAACAACAACAAAGTAGGGGACGTTTTTCATGGAAATTCAAATTCGAGGACTAAAAAAGTATTACTATTCTGAGGGAAAGACCATCAAGGCACTTGATGACGTGAATCTGACGATTCCTGCAAATAAGATCTTTACCCTTCTCGGACCAAGCGGATGTGGAAAAACCACACTTCTTAGAAGTATCGTTGGCCTGGAGACCCCTGATGAAGGGGAAATTACCATTGGCGATACAGTTGTGTGGTCGAGTGAAAAGAACATATTCGTTCCGACCGAGAAGAGAGGGCTGGGAATGGTTTTCCAGACCTATGCCATTTGGCCCCATATGAATGTATTCAACAACGTAGCCTATCCTTTGCAGAACCAGGGCATGCCCAAGGCTGAAATAGAGGAAAGGGTGCGACAGACCTTAGAATTTGTCCAGTTGGAAGGTTTTGAGAAACGTCCTGCTACCAAGCTTTCCGGCGGGCAGCAGCAACGGGTGGCCCTTGCTAGGGCACTCGTTGCACAGCCCAAAGTAATCCTTTTCGATGAGCCTCTGTCCAACTTGGATGCGAAGCTCCGTGAAGAGACCCGAAAGGAACTGCGTTCCTTCCTCACCGAATTGGAAATCACGGCAGTCTATGTCACCCATGACAGGGTAGAGGCTCTCTCCCTGTCCGATTCTATCGGAGTGATGCGTGCAGGAAAAATTGTTGAGATAGGTGCTCCTAAGAAGATCTACTTCAATTCGGAGCACCAGTTTGTTGCTGATTTTATCGGTAGGTCCAACCTTATTCCTGCCAAGGTGAAAGAACAGTCGGATGCCTTTACCCGCGTAGAGACCTCTTTGGGTGAGTTTATCTGCAAAGAGAGGGATTTCCCCTTGGATAGTGAGCTTATCCTCTGTATCAGGCCAGAATTCATTGATCTTGTTGTCCCTGGGGAGGCAGAACAAAAGAATACCCTGACAGGAGTGATGGAGACCATGGTATTTGTCGGGGAGGTGTATGAAAGTGAGATTAGAGTAGGGGACGTGCTGTTTATGGCCAAAGTCGATCCCGAATCAACACTAGAAGTGGGGGACCCTGTTTCCTTCTCTGTCAAACCGGAACACTGTCTTCTGGTTTCAGAATAGGGGATGTGACAATGGTAAACCACCGATCGAAACTGACCTACCTGCTTATTGTGATTCTCGCCCTGCTTACCCTGAGCCCAGTGGTAATGCTTGTTATCGGAAGCTTCTCCAAAGGGTTGAATACCTTTGGTGATTTTACTGTTTCCAAATATGTCTCTGTCTATACTGACCCTGCATTTTATGCTGTATTGGGCAATACGCTGAAGTTCGTACTGTTTTCAGCCCTGTTCTCTACAGTTCTTGCCCTGTTTCTTGCCTATCTGAACAACAGGACAAACATACCCGGTAAATTCATGTTCCGCGTTATTTCTGTTGTTCCCATGATGTTTCCACACGTACTCTTTGCAGTAAGTTGGGCGCTTTTGCTAAATCCATCAAACGGGATACTCAATCTCCTGATAATGAACATCTTCAAACTGGAGAAAGCCCCCTTCAACATCTATACCATTAGGGGGATGGTCATGGTTGAGGGACTTTTGGACCTTCCCATAGCCTATCTGATCATAGCCCCTGCCATGGCTTCCTTTGATATTTCTTTGGAGGAGTCGTCTAGGGTCTTTGGTGCCGGCAATATGAAGACGCTCTTTCGCATAACGCTTCCTGTTTTGCGTCCAGCAATCCTAGCAGCTTTTATCCTCTGTGTCGTCAGGTGTCTTGCTTCCTTTGCAGTGCCTTCGGTGCTTGGCATGCCCGGTGGGACCTACGTGGTCGGCACCTATATATATCGTACGGTCACTACAGGCTTTATTGCTGACTACGGAAAAGCGGCAGCAGTAGGTATGAGCATCCTGGTGCTCTCCATCTCACTAATCTATGTCTATCGCTACATGACCCGATCGAGCGAGAAGTACGTCACCGTATCCAGCCGGGGTTTCAAGCCGGTGGTCATCCCTCTTAAGAAAGCAAGGATACCCCTGTTTATCATTCTCCTTATCTTTTCCTTTGTCCTGATACTCCTGCCCATACTGGTGTTGCTCTATACCTCGTTTGTTCCTTATTCCATGGTACCCAGTATGAAGGCTTTCTCCTTGATGAACCTGGATCATTGGAAGAATGTGTTGCACGACCCCGCCTCGCTGTCTTCCTTGAAGAACAGCTTGTTCCTCTGTATTGTCGGTGCTTCCTTGGGAACGTTGCTTTCCATATTCATCGCCTATGTGATCGTAAAGGTTAAAACGAAAGCCTCAGGCATTTTGGAGTCGTTGAGTTTCCTCTCCTTCTCCTTCCCTGGTATCGTTATTGGTATCGGGTTCATGTGGTTCTTTGTCCGCACTCCTCTGTATTCGACCATATGGGCTCTGCTTATCGGGTATATCGCCACCTACCTGCCGTATGGCATCAGACCGATGACCAGTGCCTTTATACAGATCCATAGCCATCTGGAAGAGTCTTCCACAGTGTGTGGAGCATCATTTCTCACGACCATTCGTCGTATCGTAGCCCCGTTGCTGGTCCCTGGCATCGTCTCAGGCTGGATATTGATGGCTACGATGTTTTTTAGGGAACTTTCCCTTTCTGTAGTGCTCTCAAGACCTGGAACAGAAACCATGGCGGTTCAGATTCTCAAGTTCAGTGACGATGGGCTTTGGGGCAGACTCTCTGCCTTGGGTATCATCATGATCGGCATATCGGTTCTCTTGGTTATCTCTGCTAACCTGGTAGGGAATCACTTCAAGCCTGAAGCAAACTAAGGTAAGAAATCATACTTGTTTGCACAAAGTGCATAGCAGAAGGCCTTGCATCCCCTCTAGGGAAGCAAGGCCTCTATTTTCTATCTAACTAGTTGCTTATAAAAAACCTATACCCTTTATATTCTAAGTATGCGCTTTGCTCTTTTGTTGTGTTGTCTCGAAGGTGGTGGTACAATTGGATAACACACAAAAGGATGGATCATATAGATTGTCTGATCCAAATATTAGGAGGAAACGATGAGAAAACGTGGTTTGAAACTATTTGTTCTGGTCATGATGGTCCTCTCTGTTTCGTTGGGTATGCTCTTTGCCCAGAGTTTGCCGGAAACTCAAAATCTGACCATTCTCGCAACGACGGATCTTCATAGCAACGTATGGGGATTCAGTTATGAAAATGACAAGGAAACTACCAATGATGGTATGGCTAGGGTGGCCACCTACATTACAGAGGTCCGCTCCCAAGAACCTCATGTGATTCTAGTGGACAACGGAGATGTCCTGCAGGGTAATATCATGACAGATGATATCTACAACAAGAAGGACGGCCCTCATCCTGTGATCAGGGCTATGAACCTGTTGCAGTATGACTCTTTTACCCTAGGAAATCATGAGTTCAACTTTGGGGAGAACCTCATCAAGAGGGTACAGACCCTTGCCACGTTCCCCGTACTTGCCGCTAACATGGCACGAGTCGATGGCACTATGGCAGCTCTGCCGTATACCATTATAGAACGTGGAGACCTAAAGATTGGAATTATCGGACTGACAAATCCCAATGCCCCTCGTTGGGATGGGGACAAGACAGACCCATTTGTATTTGCACCGGTAGGCCCTGCCTGTAGAAGGGTAGTGGATATTCTTAAGGACAAGGTTGATATCCTCATTGCCGTAGCACATGTGGGAATCTATCCTGAGTATGATGAAGATGGAGGCAGTGATGGCGGAAACGCTATCTTGGAGCTCTGTCCCGAGCTTGATGTCCTCATCGTTGGGCATGACCACAATACCTACCAGACTATCCATGGGAATACAGTTGTAGGTGGTGCTAGAAACCTTGGTAAGGAAGTTATCCGCATTGATCTTGGCATCGATAAGGATAAGCGTGTTATCTCCCGTAAGATTGAGATTGTAAAAATGGACGCGTATGAGCCAAGCGATCTGATACGCAAGGATGCTTTCATCATGGAAGCTCATCAGAAAACACGGGATTTTATATCCGGTGGAGCTCCCACAGCCGATGGCAAGCCAGGCGGTGGTATTTTCGGTACGGCTCTTGTTGATTTCCAACCCAAGAACGAGATCATGGGAATCCCTGAGGGCAAGCTTCGTGATACAGCTGTCATGGACCTCATCAACTCAGTGCAATTGGCAAACTCCGGAGCCGATGTCTCTGCAGCTGCCCTATTCGCTGATACCAGTGACATCCTTGCCGGTACTATAAACTACGGTGCCATCTTCGGTATCTACAAGTTTGACAACACCCTCTATAAGGTGGAAGTGACCGGTGCTGAACTCAAAGCATACATGGAGTGGTCGGCAGCTTGTTACAACCAGTGGAAACCGGGTGATATCTCGATCAGCTTCAACCCTGAGAAGCCTGGATACCTGTATGATATGTTTGCAGGGGTAGACTACCAGATAGATCTGTCCAAGCCTGTAGGAAAGAGAATTATAAACGTGAAGTTCAAAGGCAAGAGCCTCTCTGATACTCAGAAGCTTACCTTGTGCGTTAACAACTACCGTTATTCCTCTGCCCTCAAGGCTCAGAAGCTCATAGCAGGGACCAGAGAGTGGGAATCACCCAACTCTATCCGTGACATGCTTGTTGCCCATATCAAGGAGCAGGGAACTATCTCTCCGAGTGTAGACAACAACTGGAAGATCGTCGGAGTGGACCTCTCTTCCCCTTATCGCGATCTGGTCATCAAGATGGTCAATGAAGGCAAACTGGAGAAACCTTATGCCAAGTCATTGAATATCAACGACTTGAAAGCCTCTGGGGTGATCTGAACTAAGAACTAAGCATCTAAAAGAACGCCCTTGGAATTTCCAGG
>CAXYZP010000066.1:0-7509 GCA_964293175.1 uncultured Sphaerochaeta sp. | reverse complement strand
CTGAAGCGACCAGTTTTGCCACAGAGTGCACTACAGAGAAAAAAGCACCCTGATAGGGGTCCTGTTCCATAAGAAAAGGATCATACCCCCAAGCCATAACTGAAGCTGTGGTAGTTGTCCCGCCACCTACAGGAAACAAAGCTGCCATCACAGAAGAAGGGGTTACCTGGTGCTCCCCCCCATACGGCATGAAAAGCGAGGCGGATCCTATGGTGGAGTCAAAACGTTCAGCAAGGCCCTGTTGGGAACAGACATTAAGATTACCCATCAGGGAGAGCAATCTCTGATTCAGCGAGCCTTCTGTCTTTCTGACATCCTGAATATCTCTTTGTGGAATACTGACCGAAGCATGTTTTTCAGCACCATGGCTATCAAGGAAAGCCCTCTTGATAGCAACCACCTTTTCTCCCTGATGGATCATCACCAGGCTCTGCTCTTCGGTGACGCGCGCTACGACAGAACTCTCTAGGTTCTCTTGTTCAGCCAAAGCTTGAAAAAGGCTGACATCCTGTGCATCGAGGACAACGGCCATCCTCTCTTGGGACTCACTGATGGCAAGCTCTGTCGCACTGAGCCCATCATACTTGGTGAGAACGGCATCGAGGTCTATAACCAGACCTCCAGCAAGTTCTCCAATTGCGACACAGACCCCTCCTGCCCCAAAATCATTGCAACGCTTTATCAGAATCGATGCTTCGGGACGCCTCATAAGGCGCTGGAGCTTACGCTCCTCGGGGGCATTGCCCTTTTGGACCTCTGAACCACAGGTTGCAAGAGAATCAGAAGTATGACTCTTTGAAGAACCTGTGGCCCCGCCGCAACCGTCACGTCCGGTACGTCCGCCCACCAACACCACCACATCCCCTGGCTGGGGAACTTCGCGCCTCACCTGGCGGGCTCTCACCGCCCCCACCACAGCACCAAGCTCCATATGCTTTGCCACGAATCCCGGGTGGTATATCTCCTGGACCAAACTTGTAGCAAGTCCAATCTGGTTCCCATAGGAACTGTTGCCGTTTGCTGCGGTAACTACCAACTTTTTCTGGGCAATCTTTCCAGGGAGGGTATCTTCGACCGGGACCAGAGGACTTGCCGCACCGCTGATCCTCATAGCCTGATAGACATAAGCACGGCCGGAAAGCGGGTCACGGATGGCCCCCCCTATACAGGTGGCGGCCCCTCCAAATGGTTCTATCTCTGTGGGATGATTATGGGTCTCATTCTTGAACAGCATCAGCCAAGGCTCTTTCTTTCCGTCACAATCGACATCAACCTTCACCGAACAAGCATTTATCTCTTCTGATTCGTCCAGTCTTTCCAACTTCCCCTGCTTTCTAAGAACCTTTGTTCCGATGACGGCAAGATCCATTAGGGAGATGGGTTTCTTGATCCCCAAATCCTTTCTGCAAGCGAGATACTGATCATAGGTTGCCTGTACCTCCTCACTCTCGATCTCGACGGAATCCAAGGTGGTGAGGAAAGTCGTATGGCGGCAGTGGTCTGACCAGTAGGTGTCGATGACCTTGAGTTCGGTATGGGTAGGGTCGCACTCCTTATCAGAGAAATAGGCGCGTACCAACCTTAGATCGTCAAGATCCATCGCGAGCCCCTCGGTAAGGGAAAGCTGTTGGAGAGCCTCATCATCAAGGGTGGAAAATCCTGTGAGGGTCTGTACTTTTGCAACCTTGGAGTCGGGAAGGACCAAGCTCTCAGCAAGGGTCATCTCAGCCTCAGTTGCTTCCACTGGGTTTATAAGATACTCCCTGATGGTGTTTTTTTCCTGTTCTGAAAAGGATCCCTCCAACACATATATCTTGGCGCTACGTACCAGAGGACGAGAAGCAGAGCTTATAAGCTGTATGCACTGGGCCGCTGAATCGGATCTCTGGTCAAATTGTCCGCTAAGATACTCCACAGCAAGGACAAAGGAGGGAGAGGTTACTTCCGGGAATGTCTCGTACAGGTCATCAACCTGCACCTCCGAAAATACCGTATATTTACACTGTTCAAGGAGCGGCGCTTCTACACCCTGGATATCATAGCGGTTGATGATACGTACACCCCGCAGACTTTTAATGCCCACATACAGCTTCAAGCTTTCAAACAAGGCCTCTTGGGCAACTCTGAAACCCTCTTTCTTCTCAACAAACAAACGGTATACCATACAGCCCCTTACGCCTCGAGGGCGACTTTTCCAATATCCTTGCGATACTGCATTCCGTCAAAAGAAACGGAAGACACTCCTTGATAGGCCTGTTCGACAGCTTCTTGCAACGTCTCTGCAGTAGCAACAACATTCAACACCCTACCCCCGCTGGTAACCAGGCTTGATCCATCAAAGATCGTGCCTGCATGCAAGCACATGATGTCATTTCCAGCCTCAGAAAAGGTAATCCTCTTGCCTGACTCACAGCAGGCGGGATAGCCCCCGCTTGCAATGACCACACAACAACTGCTCAAAGAGGAGCAGTTCACCTCGACATCCTGCAAGCGTTGCTGGGAAACAGCCAGCAAGATGGACAGAAAGTCACACTTTAAAAGGGGAAGTACAGCCTGCAGTTCAGGATCCCCAAACCTTGCGTTATACTCAATGACCTTGGGTCCTTCTGAGGTAAGCATAAGACCGAAATAGAGACATCCCTTAAAGGTTCTGCCTTCCTTATTCATTGCATCCATGGTGGGAAGAAATATCCTCTGCATGCAAAGCTCTTGCAATTCAGGCGTATAATAGGGGTTTGGGGCTATCACACCCATACCTCCGGTATTCGGCCCTTGATCGCCATCATAGGCACGTTTATGATCCATGGATGAAGGAAGGGCCCTCAGGCTCACCCCATCGGTAAAGGTGAGAACAGAGACCTCAACGCCAGTGAGAAACTCCTCAATTACGATTTTCTCGCCACTTAAGCCGAAGACCTTGTCCACCATCATAGCCTTGATGGCCGCTTGCAATTCATCTTTGGTGTAAGCAATGACCACCCCCTTGCCCAAGGCAAGGCCATCAGCCTTTACCACACTGGGAAGGGCGCAGGTTGTTGCATACAGGAGGGCATCCTCCACCCTTTCAAAAACCTCATATGCTGCTGAAGGAATCCCATACCGCTTCATAAGGCCTTTGGAAAAGACCTTGCTGCCTTCCAGGATAGCCGCGCGCTTGGAAGGTCCGAAACAGGGAATGCCTTCAGCTTCCAACAGGTCAACCAACCCAAGGACCAGAGGGTCATCGGGGCCCACCACCACAAAATCAATCTTTTCCTCTTTGGCAAACCGGACAATCCCATCCATGTCCTTCGTCCCTATCGGGACCAAGGTGGCAAGGCTCGCCATCCCGGCATTTCCAGGAAGGGCAAAGAGACGGTCAACATCAGGGCTTTTAGAGAGACCTACGACCAGAGCATGCTCGCGGCCTCCCGATCCTATTACTAAAATATCCATAGCTTAATGGTGAAAGAGTCTGATCGAATTGCAAGCCATCACCATGGAATATTGGTTGCAAGCCTCGATGACCAGATCATCCCTGACAGAACCGCCAGGTTGTACGATATACTGCACGCCACTACGCTTTGCCCTATCAATGTTATCCCTGAACGGGAAAAAGGCATCACTGGCAAGAGAGACCCCAGAGACACTCTTCAGATACTCCTTCTTTTCTTCCAGAGTGAAAACATCCGGACAGGAAGTAAAAAAACGTTTCCAGGTTTCTGCTTCGAACAGGGAGGTCTCAGGGTCGTCAGAAAGATACTGCTCTATGGCATTGTCCTTGTCGTTACGACTCAGCTTGGGCAAAAAAGGAAGCGAAAGAACACGGGCGCTCTGTCTGAGATGCCAAAGATCCGCCTTGCCCCCAGCCAAGCGAGTACAGTGGATACGGGACTGCTGCCCCGCTCCCACTCCTATGGTCTGCCCGTTCTTTGCATAGCAGACTGAATTGGACTGGGTATATTTCAAGGAGTTGAGTGCGACCACCAGATCGATCACAGAGCTCTCAGGTAAGAGCGTATTGTTGGTGACGATGGGCTTCAGAGCACGTGCGTCAAGAAGTACGGTATTTCTCTCCTGCTCGAATGTTATACCAAAGACAGTCCTTGTCTCCAATTCTGCAGGAGCATATGAAGCATCAACCTGTAGGACGGTGTACGATCCGTTGCGCTTTGCCTTAAGCAGGGCTAGGGCTTCCTTGGTATACCCAGGGGCGATGACCCCATCGCTTACCTCGGCTTTGATGCACTGTGCAGTACTGAGGTCGCACTCACGGCTGAGGCTGACGAAATCACCAAAGGAAGACATACGGTCAGCTCCTCGGGCACGGGTGTAAGCCGTAGCAAGGGCAGAGAGAATCCTGTCCTTTGGAACAAAGTACATCGTCCGTTCAGCATCACTTAGGGGAAGACCCACAGCAGATCCAGCAGGACTCACATGCTTGAAGGATGCAGCAGAAGGCAGGCCAAGGGCTTGGTCCAGGGAAGAGACAAGTTGCCAAGCGTTGAGTGCATCAAGCAAGTTGATGTATCCTGCTTTCCCACTGAGAATGGTTATCGGCAACTTGCCGTTTTCTGTGAATATTCTTGCTGGCTTCTGATTGGGGTTACACCCATACTTGAGTTCCATACTGTCCATGTTTACCTCGTATGCTTGTTGATCAATTTCTGTGTAAAGCTACCAGTATTCAGATCTGTATATCTGACGTACAGCGCAATCCTATTATCCGTATCCAAACTATTCCAGAGACTTTGGGAGAACTGCTCCATATCCTGGTCCAGACTAATCTCTTTAGGACTCCCAACGAATGAAGCAAGGGCAGAGCCCTCATCCTCATAGGTATGTATCAGATGACCTCTTCCCAGTCGCGGCACCGTGTACGGAAAGAACTCCCTCTTGCACGTTTCCTCTTCTCTCTTGTGAATGGAGAGGGTGTATGAAGGTGATTCCCCCATCTCAAACAGACCGCTTATCCTCGGGGTATAGGCAGGCTCATCGGGCTCATAATATCGCGTTTCAAGGGCTTCTTCAAAGGTTTTCCCCTCTGCAAGGAATGATTCTATGGTGTCAGTCTGGTCCCCGTTGCTCACGATTACCGTAGATCCGAACATCCTTAGCGGGTGATAGATGATAAGGGAAGGATCTTCCAAGGCTGCAGAGTCGAAAGCTTCAGTTTTCACTGTTTCCCCTTCCAAGGCCAATATTCGGTTACGGCTATTATTGCTCCGACCCATAAGGAAGTATGCTATGACAGCACAACCTCCACTGCTAACCCCCATGATGAGCCCTCGCCCCGGATACTTCTTGTGTTTCAACACCTGTTCAATATTCATCGATAGCTCCATTGCCTGACAGACCTCTTTGGTACATCGCGGAAGCAAGACCCACTCAGCTTCCTCCATGATTCGTCTTTGCAAGGTGACGGGACTGTCCCCAGCAAGGACAGGCACTGCCTGTTGTGCTACTATCGGCCCCCCATCGGGTGTGGCATTGACGAAGTGAACCGTTGCCCCGCTGATAGTCACCCCGCGCTCTAAAGCCGCCTGATGTACTTTCAACCCATAATACCCTTTCCCAGAGAAGCTCGGTAAAAGAGAGGGGTGTATATTAAGAATCTTCAGCGGATACTTCCTGACAAAATCCTCTGAAAGCAAGGAAAGGAACCCTGCAAATATGATCAGATCTATGGCATGTTCGGTCAGAACCTTCTCTAACCTGGCCTCAAACAGAGCCCGGTCACCCCTCACCCGATGTACGACACACCCTGTGATGCGTGCATCTTGAGCACGTTTGAGGGCATAGGTGCCATCCCTGTCTGCAACGACCAAAACGAGGGAGCCGCAACCCAAGGCACCGGAGGCCTCTGCATCAAGCAGGGCCTGGAGGTTTGTCCCCCCTCCGCTTACCAAAACAGCAATACGTATCATATGAGCTTGAGCCCCACCTCATTATCTACCACTGTCCCTAGAATATAGGAGCCTTCGATAGAGGCAAGGGCAACGTTGGCAGCCTCGCTATCGAGGACAACAACCATGCCTACACCCATATTGAATGTGTTGTACATATCACTGAGGGGGATGGACCCCACTTGCTGGATCAGGGAAAAAAGAGGGAGCACCCGAACATCCTCAAGGAGGATCCTCGCCCCTTTTCCAGGGGGAAGACAGCGGGGAATGTTTTCGTAGAAGCCCCCTCCTGTTATGTGGGCAGCTGCCTTAATCGTGACCTTTTCTGCAAGCTGGAGCAAATCCCTGACATAGATCTTGGTAGGTTCAAGCAGAGCCTCTCCAAGCGTGCAGCCAAGCGATTGCTCAAAACGGTAAAGACAAGAAACCTCTGTTTCAAGGTTAAAAACTTTTCTAATCAGGGAAAAACCATTGGAATGAACCCCTGAAGAAGGAAGGGCAACCAAAAGATCCCCCTCGGCGATGGTGGAGTTGTCAAAGACCTTCGTCTTATCCACCACCCCTACAGAAAACCCAGCTAGGTCATACTCATCCACTGGATAAAATCCCGGCATCTCTGCAGTCTCGCCTCCGATAAGGGCACAGCCTGCCTCAAGGCATCCTGCGGCCACCCCTTTGACGATACTTGCAACCTTTTCAGGCTCTAGTTTTCCCAGGGCAATGTAGTCAAGAAAAAGTTGGGGTTCAGCCCCACAGCAGATGACGTCATTGACGCACATCGCTACACAATCAATACCTACCGTATCATGCTTATCCATGAGGAATGCAAGCTTCAGTTTGGTTCCCACCCCATCTGTGCCACACACCAGCAGGGGATTGGGAGTCTTTTTGATATCGAGTTCAAACAGACCTCCGAACCCTCCGATATCAGATCGCACCCCGCTGGTAAAGGTTTTCATTACATGGCTTTTCATAAGTTCTACAGCCTTATAGCCTGCATTGATATCCACACCGCTTTTGCGGTAGCTCTCATTTTGTGTCATGGGTACTCTCTCCTCCGATGAAATGCATATATTTGTCCTTGCCTTTGCATTGGGGCGGGGAACAGGGGTACTCGCCGGTAAAACAGGCTGAGCAGAATCCGATAGTAGGATGGTCCGGCAATTTGGTCACATTTTCACTGCTGAGAAAACCCAAGGAGTCTACATCAAGGAGAGAAAGCATGGTCGCATCATCGTGTTTGTAGGCAAATAGGTCCTCTGATGAGTTTATGTCGGTACCAAAGTAGCAAGGGTAGAGGAACTTGGGGGCTGCAGATCTGAGATGCACTTCCTTTGCCCCCGCTTCGCGAAGCAACCGCACGATGCGCTTGCTTGTGGTACCTCGCACTATGGAGTCGTCTATAAGGACCACACGCTTACCCCTTACCGTAGCGGCAATGGGATTGAGCTTGATACGCACATGGTCTTCACGCGAGCTTTGCCCCGGTTGTATGAAGGTTCGTCCGATGTACCTGTTCTTGATGAAGCCGATGCCATAGGGAATGCCCGACTGCCGGGAGTATCCGATAGCGGCATCAATGCCGCTGTCGGGCACTCCTATGACAACGTCTGCTTGGGCAGGG
>CAXYZP010000065.1:0-7574 GCA_964293175.1 uncultured Sphaerochaeta sp. | reverse complement strand
GAACCCTTGTCTCTCTCTTTTATTTGTGTGAGGGTCATCAGTTCCCTTTCCATATGCATCCCACCCTCCTGGGGAACCAGATAGGGGGTTACAGGAAGTCCCATTACCTTGTGCATTCCATAGATAGCCCCTTTTTTGCGGTCTGGGTAGGTCTCCCCACCCAGCCCCTGATAGGTAAAGCCTTCCACAGTAGTGGGGAGGATGAATCTGAGACCAAAGGCAGGCAGATCAGGCAATCCTTGCTTTCCTCCATAATGGACATGGATGGTAATCGTTCCTGTCGCTTGTACATGATAAGAAACCTTGACCTTTGTAGACGGGCTTGTGGCTGTTTCATACGTATAGGCAATTACTACAGAAGAAGGTTTTTCCAACTCTGTCCCGATAAAGGCATTGGTATGGGGAGCAGTGAAGTTTTCCAGAGGTTTTCCATCAATGGCCAGTTCGATCTTTGAGTTTGATGAAAACAGATCTGCACCCATCCACATGGCGGATGTGAAGGAAAACCTGTTGCCCCGGTCATTACAGGTGGTAGCCCTCCAGAACGTTGGCTTGGGAGCGCGATAGAGCCACTCTTTTCCATTGATCACAAAAGACTCCGGTCCTCCCTGGGCATACGAAAATAAGTAGGAAAAATTATCACCATGGAGCCCGAGGACCACATCACCGAGAACGCAACGCATAGTAGTACCTCACTTCCTGCATACAGGGTTTCTCTGTCCGGTCGGCAAACAAAAGGCCATCACCTGAGAACTCATAATCACTGGCACGGTCACAGAAGTCACCTCCATAGCGTAGCACCCTCTTTTGGGTTACCTTATCGGTTACCCAAAGGGCCTGGTCCAGCATATCCCAGATATATCCGCCTTGGTATTGGGGAAAACGATTGAGCAGCTCGTCATAGCTGGCAAGACCACCACAGCTATTGCCCATGCTGTGCATGTATTCGCAGAGAATAAAGGGTTTAGAAGCATCCTCCTCCAAGTACTCTACAATACGTTCGATGGGGGCATACATCTGTGACTCCATATCAGAGACCGTCGCCTTGTACTGGGAATTATGAAAAACCCCTTCATAATGGACAAGCCGTGATGGGTCTGTTTGCTTGTAGAACTGGTGCATTGCCTCGATGGCCTTCCCAGCATAGGATTCGTTGCCAAGCGACCAGAAGAGGATGGAAGGGTGGTTCTTGAACACCTCAAAGTTGGTTCTTGCCCTATCGAGCACGAGTTCTGTCCACAAGGGGTCATCACCGGGAACATTCCATGATGGCTCAACCTTACCAAGTTTCTGCCAAGATCCATGGCTTTCTAAATTGGCTTCTGCCATGAGATATATCCCATGGAGGTCACAGAGAGAGTACCAGGGAATCTGGTTGGGATAATGGCTGGTCCTGACTGAACTGATATGGTTTCGTTTCAGGATCTCCATATCTTCTTGCATATCGGCCATCGTGATGGCCCTACCCCTCTCAGCATTCCACTCATGACGGTTTACTCCGTTTATAATCAAGCGCTCCCCATTGAATTGCATGATCTTATCCACAATGGCGATGCTTCGAAAACCAACCTGATAGGGCACCACTTCCATCACTTCCCCTTGTTCATCTCTGAGGGTGAGGGTAAGGTCGTACAGGTATGGGTCTTTATTACTCCAAAGGTTGGGAGAAGGGACCCTAGCCTCAGGGAATACAAAAACACTACCAGTGTCATCGATAAGGAGAGAGGCACTGCCCACAGGAGTGCCTTTCGCATCCTGCAGCAGATACTCCGCACTTCCCTTGAATGAGGACGCATAGCTTAGTTTGAGCCGAAGATTAAACAGTCCTCCGTCCTTCTCCACAGTGGGTCTTGCCCATAAGTCATCTATATGAGCTTCAGGCTTTGCATACAGATAGACAGGACGAAAGATGCCGCTGAAGCGGAAGAAATCCTGGTCTTCCACATAGGAAGCCTTGCAATGCTTGAAAACCTCTACACACAGCTCGTTATCTTCTTTATGGAGAAAGGGAGTAAGATCAAACTCACTGGGGGTGAAGCTGTCCTCTGCATATCCGACAAACTGCCCATTCAGGTAGAGGTACATGGCTTGTTCCACCCCTTCGAAACAGATCACCACCCTCTTGTTTTGCAGTGCAGCCTCCAAGTCAAAGGTTCGCACATAGCTGAGGACACTGTTATGGTCTGGGTCAATGTAGGGGGGACGCTGTTGCACATGTCCTTCCCAGGGGTACATCGTGTTGATGTACTGGATGGCTCCAAGCCCCTGTAATTCTGCATGACCAGGTACCATGATAGGAGAAAATCCTTCTCTGGATGCTCCTTTGGAGTAAAAGTATTCAGGCCTAGATCGAACAGTCGAGGAATATTTGCATAGCCAAAGACCGTCGAGTCCCTGATACAGGACTCGATGGTCATCTTTGGCATCTTCTACTGACACGTAGTGAACATGATCAGAGTGAGCTGGCTCCTGATTGATGCGAAAAGTCGAGAGGTCAGTAAGCCAAGATATCTGCGCTAGCATAGAGGGACTCCTAAAAATGCATTATTCCTTAACAGCTCCAGCAACAACCCCAGCGAGGATATATTTCTGGAAGAACATATAGAGCATGATGGTCGGAACCATGACAAGGATAATACCAGCGGCCAGGTTTTGCCATGACCCCTGCTGGGCATTCGCATAGTCCATGAGGAATGTGGTGAGGGTCCTGAGTTTGCTCTTTGGCATGTAGAGATAGGGGATGTACATGTCGTTGATGATGTTGATGGACTTGATGATACAGACCGTTGCAGTGGCAGGGGCCAACAAGGGGAATATAATGCGTCCGAACACGCCGAAATACGAACACCCGTCAAGGATAGCAGACTCATCGAGAGAGACTGAGATACTGCTGATGAACTGACGATAGATATAGAGCTGCATCAGGTCACTGGCGATGTAGATGATGATAGGTGCTCCCAAGGTGTTGTAGAGCCCCATGCCCACTATAATCTTAAAACGTGCTATTTCAGTGACAAAAGTCGGGATGAGCATACCCATGAAAAAGAGAGCAACAACAACCTTCTTGAAGCGAAACTGAAAGCGCTCGATAATGTATGCTGTTATGGTTCCAAAGATCACATTGAAAACAAGACTGATGCTCAAGATGGTGAGAGTATTCTTGAATCCTATCACCAAATACTTGTTTGTTATGACTGCCTTGAAGTTGTTCAGCGTTATCCTGGTGAAGGGGGGCAGCCACAAGGGGGATGTTCTAACCATGTCCCCTTTTGGCTTAAAGGCGGCAAACAGGGTCAACAAGATAGGCGCCAGGACAATTGCCACCATCGGAATGCCAAAAATTTGCTTGTTGGTTTGGTTTATAGTTGAACGTTTCATATACTGCGATCCTCCTTCAGCACAACCTTATGGATCAAGAAGTTCTGAATTAGGTAGATGACGACTATCATGATCATGATGGCAACAGCCATAGTAGCAGCAAGGCCGAACTTGCTGAACGTGAATGCTGTTTTAATGGTATAGAGCGTAAAGGTTGATGATGCATAGCCGGGTCCTCCTCCGGTGATGACAAATGGAATATCAAAAACCTGCAACGCACCACGGATATTATCAAATAGGATAAAATCGACCATAAGCATGATGGAAGGAACTTGGATGTATCTGAACACCTGCCAGGGGTTTGCCCCATCGACCGTGGCGGCCTCATGCTGGCTCTGCGGAACGGACTGTAAAGCAGCAATGAAAAGAATTATATGATAGCCGCTGTAACGCCACACAGAGACAAAGGACAACACATAGTTGACGATTCCCGGGTTACTCAGCCAGTTCTGAATCAGGGCCTCAAGATGAAAAACCTTGAGCAAAGCATCAAATGCTCCGTTGATTGGGGAGAAAAAATATGCAAAGGCGTAACTGATGGCAACCCCATTGATGATATAAGGCATGAACACCATGGTCTTGTAGAACTTGGCGGCACGTAACTTGCTGGTAAGCATCACTGCAAATGCAAGTTCAATGGGTATCATCAGCAGGTGGACTCCGAAATAGACCATATTATTCTTGAGTGACAACCAAAGGTCTGCATTCTTGAACATCGATACATAGTTTTCAAACCCCACAAAATGTGACGTCTTTGACAACCCGTCCCAGTCTGTAACACTGATCCTAAAAAGGTCAATGCCTGGTACGACGACAAACGCTATGAGCAGCGCAACTGGAATGATCAGAGAGATAATGATGAACTGCATCTTATGTTTCTGCAATAAACCCATGGTACGTTCCTTATTGACACAATACATCCCCTGAGAAAGTCATCAGGGGATGAGCGTAAAACTATGATTATTTGATATTCAGCTTCTTTCTTGCCGCAGCCCATTTTGCATTCAGGTCGACAAAGGTCTTCTCAAGATTAAAATCAGGCATCAACATCTGTGCCCCGAGTTTCTTATAGTCGAAAGCAGTCTCATTCTGGATAGAGGTGAAGGAATCACCACCACCGTCATACATGACCAGTTTCATATTAGGACAGTTATCATCGGCTTGAGCCAGCACAGGATCCTTAGCCTTAGAAAACGTGGATAGGGAAGAGGCGCTGGATACATAGTTAAGATAAGAAGGATACCACTCAGAAGAGTAAAACCATTCAACGAAAGCCTTGGCAAGCTCAGGATGCTTGGAATGGGTGGTAACACCCATGAAGGAGTCACCCTGTACGATCACATAGTAAGGATCGCTGGTGGTATCTCTGGTCGGCAGGTAGAAGGTACCAAGCTCGTCGATGGAGTCTGCAGCATTGGTTATGTTCTGCAAGGACCAGTCGCCAGAGGCGAAGATCGCTGCATTCTTTACTGCAAACAGGTTGGTAACCTGGTCATTTCCAAGACCGAGAGGGTCTCTGCCAAGTACTCCACTGGTGAAGAGTCCATACACCTTGCGATAGAAGGTATTGATGTCAGTTCCATTGGCAAATGGTGCATCCTGGCTGGCCATGGTGTTCCAGTTCTGACCGTTGCCATTCTCCAGGGCAGGCCCAAACTCCATAAAGGGGTAGTCTGGCCACTCATCCTTAAGACCGATGGCGATAGCCATGAAGTCTGGATTAGCCGCCTCATAATGAGCTTGTAGCTTCAAGGAGACCTGTTCCAATTCTGCCCAAGTTGTAGGAACTTCTACACCAGCCTGTCTGAACAGGTCTTTCCAATAGAAGACATACTCATAGCCGCTGGTCATAGGAAGCCCAAGCACTTTGCCGTCAATCTTATAGCCTTCAGCCAAGAGGTTATTCTTGTTGGCATCAAGGGCTGAGAGGTCAAGCAGATAGTCCTTGAACCGTGCGAGGGTAAAAGGCTTATTGAACATAACATCGGGCAACTGGTTAGCAGATGCTCGCATTTTCATGCTGTTCCAATACTCGCTGTCGTCCTTGATCTTCTCAACTTCAATGTCGGCATTCGGATACTTTTTCTGGAACTTTCCAACCATGTCGTTCTCTTCAATGAAGGTATATAGGTTGTTGTCCCAGATGGTGAAGGTCAGGGTGCCGCTGTGTGGATCAGCTACTTTCTCTTTGCCGCCTTGGGCAAACAATAACGAGGAGCTCAGGACTAGCAAGACGGTCAATACTAGTATAGCAATGCTTTTTTTCATGTGGTACCTCCCTTTGGTACTGTTGATATGCCTTAACTGTATGGCAGGAGGAGGCTCATCGAAATAGGTACAATTTCATAATTCTTGATGTTTTGTCAGTTTTGAGGGAGAAAAAGCCCGTTTCATTGGGTTATTTCATTGGACTATCGTCAGAAAAACCTTTTTTCTTCCATTGTCCAGGAGTCATGCCAACCTCTTTTTTGAATACCCGGTTGAAATGTTCAACGCTGGCATATCCTACCATCTGAGCTATCTCATATATTTTGAAGGTGGTAGTTCCAATGAGCTCCTGTGCTTTCTGAAGTCTGAGCGCTGTCAGGTAGGACTGGAAGGTCTCTCCACCTTCCTGGCTGAACTTGGTGGTAAAATACTTCTCGTTCAGCCCCACATAGGATGCGACATCCTGAAGAGAGAGGTCACTGCGGATGTGGTTGTCCGTTATATACCGCTTCGCCTTGGTGATAATAGAGGCATTGTCGAGGTTCAGGTTCTGTAAGGCATGGGAAAAGACTGCAGAGATAAAGCTATTGAGCCAGAGTTCCAAGGAACGGTGATTTTCCCTATGCGTAATTTTCTGGTAGTAATCAACCTTATAGGCAAAGAGGTCTGACAAGGAAGAGAAATCCTGCCCATGCCTTTTTCCACATGCTAGGACGAAAGCAAGTGTCTCCATTTTAGCATCTTCAAGCTCCTTGGTTTTCAACAATACAGAAAGGGCTTCCCTCTCCCTAGTGACCACTCGTTCATCAGCTATGTAAAGTGCATTAGCCATCTCTTCATAGTATACTGACCTGTCACAGATAGAGAGCCAGTCGGCACGTTGGAGGTCGACTAGTCGCTCGCCCCCCATAAGGTGATAAATGTCCTTGATATGCATCAGACTGGCAAGGAGAGGGGCAAACTCTTCGCTTCTTTTTGCAGGAGGGCTAACCAAGGCATAGATGAAGAGGGAAAACTCCTCTTCGCTTACTGAGAGCAAGGTTTTCAGCATCTCTGTCACCCGTTCAATATGATAGTTTCCCTCCACCCTATAATAGACGATTGCAAATTCTGAAGAAATAGGAGCGAGAGTGCAGTGGGAAGCAAAGCGAGGATTCCTGTCGAAGCTTCGCACCAGAGAGAGAACTTGCTCCTTATCCGGCTTTCCTTCTTCGCCTGTCAGGACAAGGCCGATCAATAGATAGGTGCTTGTAAAGAAATCATTTCCCATTTTTTCCAGCTCTTCTGCAGTAATATGCTCTTCTATCAAATCCCCAAGATAGTCTTCAGGGGATTTTTGCTTGTTGCGAACCTTCGCTTCATACTCGGCAATAAGGGCCTTGAGCCTACGTACCATAGCATTGAAGGAGTGGATCATCGTCCTAATCTCCACACTGCCCTGTGCATCGAGATGCATGTCCAAGTTCCCTTCCTCCACCTGCCTAAGAGCTTTCCATACTCCTGTGATCGGATTGATGATGGTATGCAAGAACATCTGGGAAAATATGGTAAACAGGGAGAGGATGACCAAGATAACCAGCACAAGAGAGATGGCTATAGAGATAAAGCGCCCGGCCAACCGGTTGGTCTTTACTATGGAGAGTACAGAAAGTTCTGATGGTCCCACCCTAAACGGAGTCACTATGTAGGTATAGTCTTTCAGAGGGTTCCCAGAGAGGTAAGAATCCAACAGTTCTTGGGAAACCTTATCACTGAAGATTACCCTAGGACCTTGCTCCCCTTGTTTGAGTATTGCACTGAAGCCCACATTATTCTCTTTTGATAGGTAAGCGTTATCGTACTTCTGGATAATCTTGGCCACGTCAGAGAGCTCGAAGAGGGCTATCATATCGATTCGTTCACTGCGATCGCTAAGGATGTCAGGCTTAAAGGCGCAAGCCAGCATAAGCGAGTTTGATGCTGACCCTACATAGATATTCCTTCCTCCG
>CAXYZP010000064.1:0-7676 GCA_964293175.1 uncultured Sphaerochaeta sp. | reverse complement strand
GCTGCTACTTCTTTGAGTCTTGTCCGTCAGTATGGAGAAAATCTCGATCTCCAACTCTGTTCGCAAACAGGCCTGCTTCATGATATTGCAAGAGAGTGGTCCGATGAGGATTTGTTCTCGTATGCACAGCATCATCACCTTGTTCTGGAACAGGAAGAAGTGGAGGACGCTGTCTTATTGCATGCACCGGTAGGATCCGACCTGTTGTTGAAGAGAGGCTATGCCCCTTCTCTATGCCTGGCAGTGAGATACCATACGCTGGGGAGCATACATATGGGGCGCCTTGGTCTGGTATTGTTTATCGCCGATTATATAGAACCGAGAAGGGCCCATCTCTCTGATACTACAAGGAAGTCCCTGCTCTCCCTTCCAACACTAGAAATGCTCTGTTTGGAAATCATTAGGATGCAGGAGACCTACCTGCAAACAAAGAAGAAAGAGCTTGCACGATGTACCGAAGAGTTGAAGCGTTACCTGCTTGCAGGAAAGCGCCTATGAGAAAAAAAAGCCTTCTCGCCGTATGTTTTTTACTAACTTTCATCCTTACCGTTGGGTGCTCGTCTCAGAAGCGGGAAGCTTATTATGGTTTCTTTGGTTCAGAGAGTGTGGCCCTTATAGTGGAGGACAAGCATCTTGTGGTGATGCACATCCCCTCTTTATTAGTGGAGGAGTATGCCCAAACACAAGGTCTTGAGAAAAAAGAAGCATTGGGTGACCTCTTGGGCATTCCTGCTAAAGCTTACTTTGGAGGGGATGAGGCGTCGCTTCTAGAGGTTAGCTCCCTGGTGACCACCTTAGCCAGTGAGTCCCTTGGGATTCTACGATCTGATGTGACAGATGAACTCGCTCTTTCTGTCTTACAAACTAGAGCTAGCGACTTGAGGAAAACCCCATTCGTCAGTACACTGGAAATGTTAACAGGCCTCCCTGATGCCTTGGCCTTGCTACAGAAGATGAAAGCCTGCCACACCTATGATGTGGGGCAGTTCGTTATGATAGACAAAGACACTGATTGGAAGTTTTTGAAGGATTACCTGGGCCAGTGGCTCAGTTTTGGCTTGCTCCTGGAATGAGGGAGAATGATTGGATGAATACTACGGTAGCGGCTAATGCAGAGAGGCTTGGCCAGTTTTTAGAAGACCACAGGTGCACGAATGTTAATATCCTAGATATTACAGGTGAGTGTTCCTGGGCTGATTGCTTTATCATTGCAACGGTAAACAGCGTTGGTCACCTCAAGGGTGTTGCCCATGAGTTATGGAGTGAAATTAATGATATTGGACTCTCTGTCGCAAACCGCCACAAGTCACCTCAGGGTGATGGTTGGGAGCTGGTGGACTGTGGAGATATTGTCATCCATCTGATGAGTGAAGAGCTGAGGGATTTCTACTCCCTGGAAAAGCTCTGGCAGAGTCGCTCAGTGGTTGACGCAGACACGGAAAGTGAAGAGTCTCAAGAAGAAGAAACTGAAGAAGAAGAAGTATAACCCATTAAATTTTTCTCAGCAAAAAAGGTGTTCTGTTCATTCAGATCACCTTTTTTGTTTTCCATTTGCCGCGAACAAATCGTATAAAGTATAATATTCCCCTACACAACCAATCGATATACATCCCAAACCATACCCCATAGACTCCAAAGCCCATGTAGAATGAGAGTAAATAGCTGAAACCTACCCTAAATACCCACATGCTGAACATTGAGACTACCATGGTATACTTCACGTCTCCTGCTGCCCTGAGGAAGTTGGGGATGGTGAAAGAGAAAGGCCAAATGACAAGGCATGCGACCATCGTCGTCCTGATGATGTTGCTTGCTATTATTGACGCTTCCGCCGAGAGATTGAATATCTGGACAATGGAAGGGGCAACAATGAATAGGGGGATGGTGATCAAAGCTATTGCCCCATAGGACAAGAAGAGCAGCCTCTTTCCGTAGAACACTGCCTGGTCTGGTCTCTTAGCCCCGAGGCTTTGTCCTATGATAGTAATGGATGCCATGTTTATCGCTCTGCCTGGAATGTTTGCCAAGGAAGAGACAGAGTTTGCGATGGCGTTCGCTGCAAGGGCGACTGTGCCGAACGTCGCGATGAAATTCTGCACCAAGAGTCTTCCTATGTGGAAAATGCTTCCTTCTACCCCTGTCGGGATACCGATCTGTAGGATCTTTTTCACTTTGTTCCAGTGCCACTCGAATTTCCAGACTTTGTTGATGAAAATAATATTTTTCTTATTGCTTATCAGAATGACCATAATGGTGGCAGAGAGAATCCTGCTGAGCAATGTGGCAAGGCCTGCTCCGGCGACACCCATATTGAGGCCAAAGATGAAATAGGCATTTCCCACTATGTTGGTGACGTTCATCAAGGCGCTGACGATAAGGGAAACCTTGCTATTGCCCATGGAACGGAACAGGGCTGCACAGGCATTGTAGGAGGCCAGAAATGGCAAGGACAGGAGGATGTATTTGAAATAGGTCGTGCTATTGAGGAGTACATCAGCCTCGATCGATCCGAAGATGAGAGAGATGATGCCTTTTCTTATTGGCATGCAGATGATAAGCAGAAGGGTCGCCACACTTAAAGAGAGAATAAACAATTGTTTAGCCGCATCGTTGGCAGAAACCTGGTCTTTCCGTCCAAGGTATTGGCTGGCTACTACAGCGCCTCCGGTGGCGAAGGAAGCAAAGAGTTGTACGATAAGGTGGGTGATGTTGTCGACAATGCTGACAGAGCTCACTGCCACCTCGCCAACTGAGGCGACCATCATAGTGTCTGCCATGCCGATAGTTATGGCAAGGAATTGCTCGGCAATAAGGGGTACGATAAGCATAAAAAGAAACCGCTGGGAGAACATGGGGCCTTCCAGTGGTCCTTGTGATGTTTTTTTCACAAACAGAACCTCTTCTCTATCTTAGAGGTGAACTGTGTATATAACAAGGGGGGAGAATATTGGCAAAGCTTACAGTATGGCTATGCAGAAGTTTATTTGTTTGCAGTATTATGGGTATCATGATTGTTCAAATTACTTTTTTAGTTCGCCATGTACCTCTTGTAAAACGGATGGCGAACAGCAGTCCGCGGAAGACCCAATCGATGTACATGCCAAACCATACCCCATATACTCCCATGCCAAAATTGAATGCAAGCACATAGCTGCTACCTACTCGGAACACCCACATGGTGAACATCGATACGAGCATGGTGTATTTTACATCCCCGGCAGCCCTGAGGAAGTTGGGGATGGTAAAGGCTATAGGCCAGATGAGGGCGGTCGCTATCATACAGGTCCTGATGATGTTGGATGCAAGAACTGTTGCCTCCGGTGAAAGATTGAAGATGTGGACTATCTGGGGGGCGAAGAGGAAGATAGGGACGGTCATAATGACCATAGAGAAGTAGGTCAGCGAGAGCAGCCATTTGCCGTAGTGGAGAGCTTGTTCAGGTTTTCTGGCTCCGAGGCTCTGCCCTATGATGGTGATGGATGCCATGTTGATGGCCCCTCCGGGAATATTGGCCATGGATGAGACAGACCCTGCGATGGCATTGGCTGCAAGGGCTACGGTTCCGAAGGAGGCTATGAAGCCCTGTACCATCAGCCTTCCGATGTGGAACATGCTACCTTCGATACCTGTAGGGATTCCTATCTGAAGGATCTTCTTTACTTTTTCCCAGTGCCATTCGAACTTCCATATCTTGTGAATGAAGATGATGTTCTTTTTGTCGCTTATCAGGATGACCATGATGATGGATGCGACTATTCGGCTAAGCAGTGTAGCTAGGCCTGCTCCTGTAACCCCTAGGTGAAGGCCAAAGATGAAGTAGGCGTTGGCTACGATATTGATGATGTTCATCAGGGTGCTGACAGCAAGAGATACTCGGCTATTGCCCATGGAACGGAACAGAGCTGCACAGGCATTGTAAGAGGCCAGAAACGGCAAGGACAGGAGTATGAAGAGGAAGTAGGTGGTGCTGTTGGCAAGCACATCCGCTTCAAGAGACCCAAAGATGAGGATGATGATGTTCTTGCGCACCGGCATGCATAGTATAAGCAGCAGCGTGGAGACAACCATGGAGAGTATGAACAGCTGTTTAGCCGCATCGTTTGCAGAGGCGTTGTCCTTTCTCCCTAGGTACTGGCTGGCTACGACAGCGCCTCCTGTAGCAAAGGCTGCAAAGAGCTGGATGATAAGAAAGGAAATTCCGTCAACAATGCTGACGGAACTTACTGCGGCTTCCCCCACGGAGGCCACCATCATGGTATCGGCCATACCGATAGTAACGGCAAGAAATTGCTCTGCTATCAGAGGCCCTATAAGTCTGAAAAGAAACTGACGGGAGAACATCAGTTCTCCCAATGACTGCTTTGTTACTTTTTTCACAGATCAGAACCTCGGGCCTATCATAGGATCGAAACAGTATAAGGACAAGAGAGGGTATGCACTTTTTCTTTTTTCTTGTCCGTACCTCTTTTTTCTAGCTTTTTGTAAGCAACCCCTGATCACTGTCAAAGGTCTTATTTCTGAGGTCCTTGAAGAGCTTAATCAGTTTAGCAACCGTAAGTTTGGACTTTTCTTCCCCTGTGACATCAAGGATTATAGTTCCCTCATCCATCATGATGAGGCGATTGCCAAAGTCGATGGCAAACTGCATGTTGTGCGTTACCATCAGGGCCGTAAGCTTGTACTCCTTGATGTAGCGTTCAGTGAGGGCCATGACTATCTGGGCGTTGCGAGGATCCAGAGCTGCAGTGTGCTCATCAAGAAGAACCATCTTGGGTTTGCTCATAACCGTCATGAGAAGGGTAAGGGCCTGTCTCTGACCCCCTGAGAGCAACCCTACGTTGTCTTTCAGCCTGTCCTGCAACCCAATGGGCTCCAAGAGGTGTCTAAACAGTTCGCGTTTCTCGTTGTTGAGGCTTATGCGAAGGCCTTTCATGCCTTTTGTTGCTGCTGTGATCATGTTGTCCTCGATGGACATGTTTGCAGCAGTACCTTTTGTGGGGTCCTGGAAGATTCTTCCGATGGTCATCGCCCGTTTGTATTCAGCGCTGTGGGTCACGTCTGTGTCATCGAAGATAATCTTGCCGCTGGTAAGGGGGTAGGTCCCGCTGACCAAATTGAAGAGGGTGGATTTTCCAGATCCGTTGGACCCTACCACACACACGACATCTTCCTTGTTCACATGCAGGCTTACATCATCGAGGGCCATCTTTTCATTGACAGTCCCCGGGTAGAAGACCTTGGTCATATTGGTTATGTCTAACATCAGTTTTCCTCCTTCAGGGTAGCTTCATGTTTTGCTATTGATCGTGCAATGGCTTTTTTCTTTGCTCCCTTGGAGGAGGCCACGCTTCTTGTCTGGGCAATGAACAGCGAAACTATTACCAGAATACCGGTAAGCATCTTGAAGTCGTTGGGGGTTATGTGGATCAAGTAGCCGTACTTTCGACCAAAGAACATGAGGGCCTTGTACATGATGGCACCAAAGATGGCCCGTAAGGTAAGTAGGGATATCCGGTTTGTGGAGAAGAGGAACTCACCAAGCATGATAGCAGCCAGACCCTGAACGATCATGCCCTGGCCGAGGTTTGCATCCGCAAAGCCTTGGTACTGGGCAAGCATACCGCCAGAAAGGGCGATAAGGCCATTGGAGAGGCCGATACCCATAAGTTTGAGCGTCTCAGGATTGATGCCCTGGCTTATGACCATCTGCTCGTTCCCTCCCATGGCTCCCATGGAGACACCAAGGTCGGTTCGGAAGAAGATATCTATGAGGACTTTTACAAACAAGACCACCAGAAGGGTTCCGATAAGGGATGCCCACTCAGGGGAGAAAGCGGTAAAGAACTTGGGGAGTTTGGAGTAGAGAGTCTCAACACGCAACAGGGGTATATTGGCCTTATTGCCAAGGATACGCAAATTGATGGAGTAGAGCATCGTCATGGTAAGAATACCTGCTAGCAGGCCGGGAATCTTAAGTTTGTTATGAATGGCCGCTGTCACCATACCTGCAAGGACCCCTGCTATAAAGGAAAGCAGGAGAGCGAATGAGATCGGCAACCCGTTTACGATGGCCATCGTTGCCACTGCGGCCCCTGTTGCAACTGAACCGTCGCATGTCAGGTCAGCAAAGTCCAATATTCGATAGGAGATGAGAATACCCATGACCATTAGAGAAAAAACTAGGCCATCTACGAAAATTCCTTCTAACATGTAAAACCCCTTACCATGAAAAAACCGCCGCTCTCAAATAAGAGTGGCGGTTTTGTATACCTTCAGACTATTTCTGTCTGATGACCTTTCCATCCTTGATGAGCACCGTTGCACTGTCTTGCAGTGATTGCGGAATAGTATAACCAAGGTTCTTTGCTGTATCAAGATTGAAGTACAGTTCAAATTTAACAGGATCGGTTATATATACAGTCCCAATGGATCCTGCGTTCTCTCCCTTGAGCAGTTTCTCTACTACCTTTCCAGTTTCCAGGCCAATGCTGTAGTAGTCAAATCCCCATGCGATCATGGCATTGAGCCCATCGATACTGGAGGGGTCAGCACTCATCAGGGGCTTGCCGGCTTTGGTGGTGACATCGTCAATAGAAGCTATTGCACTGATGACAGCGTTGTCTGTTGCAATATAGATGGCATCGACACGCCCGATGATCGACTGGGTAGCCATCTTCACTTCACTGGAGTTGCTGATAGCGGCAGAGACAAATTCAACACCTAGCTTCTCACAAGCAGCCTTTGCCATTTCCATAAGGATGACGCCGTTGGCCTCACCTGAAGCATAGATATTTCCAATTGTTTTGGCTCCGGTAAGTTCAATAAGAAGTTTGATCTGCTCATCCACAGGGTTCTTGTCCGAAACTCCTGCCACATTTGCTGCAACCAGTCCTGCTTCTGAGGCATCAGTGACAGCACTAAATACTACAGGGGTAGAGGAAGTTTCAGAAAATACCTGGGCTAGGGCCTGTGCTGAAGGGGTTGCAATACCGACAGCCACGTCTACCTTGTCGCTTTTGAACTTCTGGGCGATCGATGATGCTGTGGAGATGTCTCCATTGGCATTTTGCAGGTCGAAGGAGACTTCTAAGTCAGTGGTTGCCAGATAATCCATCATACCCTGCTCAGCTTCGTCCAATGCAGGATGGGCAAGAAGTTTAGATACCCCTATCTTATAGCCTGAGGTAGCTGGCTTTTCAGCAGCACCGCCTGCAAAAACAAAAGACACGGAAGCCGTGATTAAGACTAGCATTAGGGCCGTAGTGCGAAGTGAACTTTTCATAAGAGTATCCTCCAATAATGGAAACTGTGTTTGCAAAAACTATAGCCTTATTAAGGTCTTTTGTAAATCGTGTTATGCATATTAATGAATATTAATTCATAAGTTATGCATAAGAGTTGGGAAGCATGAGTGATTACTAGGGAAAAAGCAACTAAAAAGCAGCCCTAGAAGAAGAAAGGATGAGAATGAAAAGATTCTGGCAGGATGAAAAGACATGAAACCAGAGAACATGAAAAAAATGGGATGAATGAAATAGGAAATACAAGAGCTTCTGAATCCTTGTGATCAGGTCCAAGTAATTGACAGTTTACCTGTGTTTTTTTCGTCCTTCCTTTCTTCTGGCAAGTGAAAGACCTCCAAAACCACTAATGATGGCTATATAGAAGCCAAAGTC
>CAXYZP010000063.1:0-7748 GCA_964293175.1 uncultured Sphaerochaeta sp. | reverse complement strand
GACCATAACAAGGGGGATGAGGCCACCCAGTACGCGTGTGGCAAAATCAGTGGCTGCCTCATACCAGAGCTTTGGATTGAGACAGCGTATCTTCTGTAGGTAGTCCAGCGCAGCTGAAAACTCCATAGTCTTGATATCGCTGGAAATATTCCTGAAATAACTGGGTTCCAAGTCAAAGGTCTCTATGACAACAGAGTTTTCCCTTCTCGAATCAACCTGGCGTTCGGCAACCTCAAAGGTATGGATGACCGCATCAGAGAGCGTCCATACCCTACTCTCTTCATCCCAGGAAGCGGAAGTGGCATCGATACGACTTTGTAGCTGTCCTTCCTTATTCTGAAGTACCAGCACCAGGGCCCTGATAGTTTTGTTCTCATCGTTGTAATGGGAGGCATGGACTACGAATCTGCCCTCGGGGTCGCTGAGGGTGATGTTGCGATTGTCAAAAGTGCTGCGCAGTCCGAAAAGCTCGTCCTGGGTGACTTTTTTTGTCCGGGAAGCGGGAATGGCAACCAGTTCATTAAAACCAAATTGAAACAAGGAAAAGCAAAACCCCAACAGAAGTATGGGTATGATGATTTTTGTGTAGCTTATACCTGCATTATAGAGGGATATGAGCTCATTGTTCGCTTGCATCTGCGAAAGGTGATAGGTGGCAGAGAACAGCAATGATGGTGCCAAGGCAAACATCAGGGCCTCTGGACAGTAGAGCAGACTCAGCTTGAAGATAATAAAGGCGGGGACCTCACTGTTCACATAGGAGTCCAGATGCATGAAGAGGTCGACACTGACCAGCATCAACGTACACAACAACAGGGTGATGAGTCCCACTTTGGTAACGGATCCGATGATATGTCTGGTGAGCAGTTTCATAGACGCCTCGTAAACAACAGCATGATGATCCCGATAGAGAACAGCAACACGTTGGGGCCCCATATGAGAAAGGCCGGGTTGAATGAGAAGGAGAATATTTGCATCTGGGCAAAAAAGAGCATATACCAGTATACAACGGCAACAAGCATGGAAAGACCGAACCCTATCAATCTCCCATGTTTGACCCGGAAGAAGGAAAGGGAAAATGTAAGGAAGACCAGCATACAGCATGCAGCGGAGAGGGCGTATTTTTTGTTCAGTTCAGCTCTGTAGTACTGGTAGTAGAAATTGATGGGGATATTCTTTTTCACTTCGGAGATTTTACCTTGAACTTCTTCAGCTTGGCGAGTCTCTCCCAAAGCCTGCAACCTTTGCAATTCTTCTTGCTGGGAAAGAATCTTTGCGTTGTGGATCTCCTTGTCTTCGTTCAATGCAATCTTATAGGTTGCGATGCGCTCCTTCAGTTCGGCTATGGATAGTTGGGAAGGAAGGGCTGTAGCTAAGGATGCCACCTGACCTGAGAAGTTAAGGTAGAACTGGGCTTGTTTTGCCTCTGAAAGGGTCCACGAGGAGATATCCTTTTCATTGGAACTGAAGATCAGAGGATCTTCAAGGTCAAGACGGTAGATGAACTTCTGCAGGTCGATCAGGGTAACCTCCCCTTTTGGAGAGCTGAGGATCTGGCTATCACCTTTTTTGGCAAGGTCAAAAAGAATGATATCATTGACGATTGAGCCCGAAACTTCCTTGTTGACCATCACACGTTCCCCTATGGTGTTGGTGGTGTTGCTTGTCAGTTCTAGGGTGGGCAGGTCCTTCATCAGGTTCGTATACAGTTCCTTGTACGCTTTCGTACTCCAGGGAAGGGCCTTGTCTGCTGTGAGAAAGGTTGCAAAGGAGAATACAACAGATAGTACGACGATAGGGATGAATATGCGTTTCATGGAGATACCGGAGGATCGCATGGCAAGTATTTCGTTGCTGCTGGATAAATCACCTATGACCATACTAGATGCGGTCAGGGAGCTGAAGGGAAAGGTATAGAGTAAGAATTGGGGGATGGAGAGGAGAATTAGCTGGAAGACAGCAAAGAAATCAACATTCTTCAACAGTATTCTCTGGGCTATGAGCAAAATCTGGTTGATAAAAAAGATAAAGAAAAAAAACATGAACGCCACAGCAAAAGAAAGCAGATACTCTCTTCCTACATGTCGGTATACCAACGTATGGCGTTCATTTCGAGCCACTTTATACTCCTGTTGAACCGAAGCCCCCTTGCCCCCGTTCAGTGGTATCAAGGCTTTCTGTACTTACAAAGGACACTTGTGCATACCTTGCAATGACCAGTTGGGCAATGCGATCGCCATGATGGACGGTAAAATCCTGTTTGCCATGGTTAATGAGCAGCACCTGTATCTCTCCACGATAATCAGCATCAATGGTACCCGGACTATTAAGCACCGTAATGCCAAACTTTGCGGCTAGCCCCGAACGCGGTCGGACCTGCGCCTCATGCCCTAGGGGAAGGGCAATGCTGAGGCCGGTTGGAACCTTGGCGTAGGAGCCGCTTGCAATGATAATATCCTGTTCAAGACAGGCGCAGAGATCTGCACCTGAACTGAACTGGGTAGCATACGCCGGCTTTTTCGCACCGGCCTGCAATGTTATAGAAACATGGCCATCCATGGTTATTTGGATGGGAGAGCGTCGACATAACTGAGGTTTAGCCTGTTCTGACGGTCAATTTCCATCAGCTTCACAGGAATTATCTGACCTACTGTCAAGACATCCTCAACATGCTGGACTCTCTCCTTGGAGAGTTTGGAAATGTGACAAAGGCCTTCCTTTCCAGGAAGAATTTCAATAAATGCACCAAAGTCCATGATGCGCTTTACCGTACCTTCGTAGATTCTGCCAACTTCAGGCTCCTCAATGATTGACTTTACCAGTTCCTTGGCAAGGTTAGCAGCAGCGCTGGTCCTTCCGTAGATAGTGATGGTACCGTCATCAGCGATATTGACCTCAGCACCACTCTGGGCTGCGATAGCCTTGATGGTCTTGCCGCCGGTACCGATTACAGCACCGATTTTCTCTTCATCAACCTTCATGGTAAGAATTTTAGGAGCAAGTTCGCTGATATCTTCCCTAGGTGCCTTGAGAGTCTCATCCAGAATGGTAAGAATATGCATTCTGCCTTCCTTAGCCTGGGCAAGAGCCTTGGTCATAATTTCGGGAGTGACTCCGGCAATTTTGATATCCATCTGGAAAGCGGTGATGCCTTCTGTGGTACCGGTTACCTTGAAGTCCATATCACCAAGATGATCTTCCTCACCGAGGATATCGGAAAGGACGACATACTTCGCATAATCAGCACCTTCGGTGATGAGACCCATGGCGATACCTGCAACAGGTCTCTTAATGGGAACACCAGCGTCCATCAGGGAGAGACAACCACCGCAAACAGAAGCCATGGAGGAGGAACCGTTGGATTCCATGATCTCACTGACTACACGCATAGTATACGGGAACTGCTCTTTGGTTGGCAGCACTGGTACCAAAGCACGCTGTGCAAGGTGACCATGTCCGATCTCTCTTCTTCCGGTTCCAAGACGACCTGTCTCACCTACACTGTAGGGAGGGAAGTTGTAATGGAGCATGAAGTTGCTGAAATACTTATCCCCATCGATAGTGTCGAACATCTGTTCGTCACTGGAGGTTCCCAAGGTTGTGGTGGCAAGAGCCTGGGTCTCTCCACGGGTGAACAGGGCGGAACCGTGGGTTCTGGAAAGCAGTCCTACTTCACTGGTGATAGTTCGGATCTTATCGACAGCACGACCATCAGTTCTGAGTCCATGGTTGAGAATGGAGTCACGAAGGATCTCATACTCAAGCTCTTCAAACAAGTTTGAAAGCTGGCCATCTCTCTTGGGATCTTCTTCCAGTTCAGCAGCAAACTTTTCCTTGACCTCGGCCTGGGCAACAGCGAGGGCTGCATAGCGTTCCATCTTTCCTTTAACGAAAGAGGCAACCTTGATCAAAGGTTCTGCAAAAGCCCTTACAGGAGCGAGCCATGAGAGGTCCACAGTGTTGACGATAATGGGAAGTTTTTCTTTACCGGCAATTTTCTGTAGCTCTATCTGGGCATCGCAGATGTCTACAATAACAGGCTGGGCTGTAGCAATGGCTGCGAGCATGAGTTCTTCACTGACCTCTTTGCCTCCGCCTTCAACCATGGTGATACCACCACGGGTACCCGCTACAACAATATCCAAGGATGATTTCGCAATCTCGGAAAAGGTGGGGTTCACTACATATTCATCATCGACCATGGCAATTCTGACGGCGGCTACAGGCCCGTCAAAAGGGATATCACTGATCATAACAGCAGCAAAAGCAGCGTTCATCGCAATGATGTCGGGTGTCGTGTTCATATCAGAGGAGACAACAGTCGGTACGATCTGGATTTCACGACCGAAGGCCTTGTTAAACAGGGGGCGCATAGGGCGGTCGATCAGGCGACAGACAAGAATTTCCTTGTCTTTGGGCCTTGCTTCTCTTTTGAGAAATCCGCCGGGGATCTTACCTGCTGCATAATATTTTTCATTGTATTCTACACTGAGGGGCACATAATCAAGGGGCTCTGAGGGCTGGCGACCACTACAGACAGTTGCAATGACTGCACTTCCTTCGTAGTGAGCGTATACAGTGCCACTGGTCTGTTTTGCAATCTTACCGGTTTCAAATACCAGTTCACCCTTTCCAATCTTAACGGAAACTTTTTTAACTTCTTGCATTCTTTATTCCTTCTTTGTTCTTTTTTCCTACTTCGAAAAATGAAAATAGCTCCTACAACCTGTTTGGTTGCCGGAGCTATCTTACTATTTTTTAGAGAATAACACCAACACTACTTTCGTATACCGAGTTCTGCGATCAGGGTACGATAGGCATTGATATCATTATTTCTCAAGTATTTGAGCAATCGTCTGCGCTGTCCTACCATCTGCAAGAGTCCGCGGGTACCGGCATGGTCCTTAGGGTTTCTCTTGAAATGAGGCTGTAGCTCGTTGATACGAAAGGTCAGCAAGGCAATCTGTGCCTGTGTCGAACCTGTGTTAGCTGCATCGCCACCAAACTTGGTGATGATTTCTTGTTTTTCTTCTTTCGAGATCATAAAACACTCCTCTTAGCAATGCTAAGACATTTTGCACGTACAGCAGTGGTATCCCACATCTCCTCAACTGGCTTGATCAGCAGGGTCGATTCTTCAAACAGTGCAAGAACCTTCCAACGCTGACCATCAGAGAAAAGCATGGTAGCCTCATACGCACCCGCCATAGGCAGAAGTTGTATGAATGAAGCTGTACGATACAGCAGGCCTTCTTCTGTGAATTTGGAAGGGTAAGCAACCAGATCCAGGTCATAGGGTCTGCCGAGCATACTTTGGACTTCTTCCAAAGCGCCCTCTAGAAGTTTTTGCCGCACCAATGTGCTACTTGCTATCTCCCCTTCTGCCGTACGGACAAACGGGGGGATTTCAACAAAAGCACCAGGTGCTAATCGGGACAGATGTTCCTGCAGCTGAACAGGTCCGGCGCTTGAAACCGGGGCACCGCAGCGGAAATCTTCTCCGACAACCATAGCCTTCACCTGACAAAATGAACAGACGAACGCTAGGAACTCCTTAGCTGTGAGTTTACTGAATTCAGCAGAAAAGTCAATGACAACCAAATGATCGATGCCAAGTTTTGCCAAAATCTCTCCACTTTGCATATCTGTAGTGAGTCTGCTGTGTGCAGTTTGGCTTTTCATGAACATCTTCGGGTTTTTATTGAAGGTGATGGCCATACTCTGCCACCCATGTTCCCTTGCCAAAGCTACATTGCGTTTGAGAATATCCAGATGACCCACATGCAGTCCATCAAAAACACCAACAGAGACACACATCTCATTCTGCCAGAGTATCGGATGTTCACAAAGATGCATGAAATCATACTTCTTCATCTAAAACCTCACTTGTTCACGATGAATTTGCGCAATGATGCGCTTGTCCACAAGGTCAAGGACACAGCAGAGTATACCCGCAGGTGAATACACCGCGCCATATCTTCCCTGTTTCGCTTCTCTGGTTGTGGTGTACATTTCGGGATATTTTCCATTACCCATGGAGAAGAGTTGTTCTTCCCCTACCTGCAACAATGCCATACTCTCGATGCT
Organism: uncultured Sphaerochaeta sp.; assembly: GCA_964293175.1. Classification (GTDB taxonomy): domain Bacteria; phylum Spirochaetota; class Spirochaetia; order Sphaerochaetales; family Sphaerochaetaceae; genus Sphaerochaeta. Next base: position 1,661 of record CAXYZP010000063.1, on the reverse strand, counting down.
TTTGATAAGCGTATCAGTCTTATTCACCGATTCCAATAAGGCATCGGTATCAGTAGAATCCACGGCATCTTCCAGCAGGAAAGGCCCTATCTGGGTACGGACCAAGTCGATGAGATATCCTCGGGAATTACAGGCAAGAGCAAGGTCCCTTGCCAAGGAACGGATATATGTTCCCTTGGAAACATGGATATCAGCAACCAGAAGGTTATCTTCAAAGGAAACCACCTCAAAAGAATAGACGGATACCGGTCTTTTTTCCATGACAACGACTGTACCCTCCCTAGCAAGTTTGGAGGCGCGTTTGCCTCCTATATGCAGGGCACTGTATTGAGGGGGGCTTTGTTGAATATCACCTATAAATTGAGGAATGGCATGGTGGATCTGCTCTAGAGTGGGAATATCAGCAGTTGCTATGACTTCCCCTTCGGGATCGAGGGTGTCTGTCTCCTTACCAAAGGATATGGTTGCACGATAACGCTTGTCCATGGTCGAGAAGACCTGGTTTAGTTTGGTCATGCTGCCGGTCAAAACAATCATCAAACCTTGTGCAAACTTATCAAGCGTACCGGCATGACCAACTTTAGGGTCGACAGTACGCTTGATAGAACCAAGAGAGGCAAAACTCGTTACCCCGCTTGGCTTATGAACTAGGAGTATACTTGCTCTATTCCCCATCTTTAACCAGTGAATCTATCAGTGCATTGATCTTCTGACCATCTCGGAGAGAAGTATCTGCCTTGAACTTGAGTACTGGGGTGTTGCGAGTCTTAAGGAAAGACCCCACACGCTTTTGGATAAATCCGCTGGCACTTTGCAAGCCCTCAACACTCTTATTGAGGGTCTCTTCGTCCAGTACTGAAGAAATAAACACCATTGCAAAAGAGTTGTCTACTGAAAGTTCAACACGACTTACCGAGCAGAGGGTGCTTACATTCGGGTTCTTAACATCCCCTTTGACTATCAGCGTACTGATAGCCTCGGAGAGTTTTGCTTCTATGCGTTTCTGGCTATATTCACTCATTTTGTAACTATTTGCTCCAATTTGCGTGCAATTTCTTCTGTCTCTACAATTTCCAGGATGTCTCCAGCCTGAAGATCATGGAAACCTTCCAATCCGATACCACATTCGAAGCCTTCTACAACTTCCTTGGCATCATCCTTGAAACGCTTCAGACTTGAAATCTTGACCATTTTAGGATTGAGCTGGATGCCATCACGGATGACCTTGACCAGACTGTTACGCTTGACCTTACCTGTGGTGACCATAGCACCTGCAATGGTGCCAATCTTAGGTACTTTGAAGGTCTCACGAACTTCAACAGTACCAATATCAACTTCACGGATTTCAGGGCTAAGCATACCTTCCATGGCTGCACGTACATCGTCTACTGCATCATAAATGATGTTGTATTTGCGAATTTCAATCTTCTCCTGATCAGCAAGGGCTTGCGCACGAGGAGTAGGCCTGACATTGAATCCGATGACCAGGGCATCGGATGCACTGGCAAGGGTGATGTCGCTCTCAATAATCGCACCGGCCGAAGCACGGATGACATTGAGGTGAATCTCGTCGTTTGAAAGCGCATCAAGGGTACCTTGCAATGCCTCAACTGAGCCCTGCACGTCACCTTTAATAATGACGTTGTATTCCTGGATGGTTC
>CAXYZP010000062.1:0-7765 GCA_964293175.1 uncultured Sphaerochaeta sp. | reverse complement strand
AAAATATAACTTTTAGTTTATACATAAAACCATGTAATACAGATATATAAAAAGTATTAGGTCACGTTGAATACAGCCTTACCGTTTCCCTGATCGATCGCTCACAACCTTCCCCTGACTAACCAAAGACTCAATGATCTTGCCAATGGCAGGTGCTGCTATGTTGCTTCCCCATTGGGTATCTCCCTTGGGGTTGCCAGCTGCTACATAGATGATGTACTTAGGCTTATCCAAGGGGACAATGGCCAGCGTCGATGCCAGGACTGTCCCATCTTCATAGCTATTTGTCTCAGGATTCATGATCTGCGAAGTGCCGGTCTTCGCTCCGATGCGCACTCCCTGTACTGCAACAGGGCGTGCTGTCCCTCCGCTTTGGGTAGCTTCTTCCATGGCAAGCAGGATTGAGTTGGCAACAGAAGGGGAAATGACATTTTCTACAACGGTACGTTCTCTTCGATAGAGAACAGATCCGCCTTTGGCTTCGCTTCGTTTTAGGATGAGGTGGGGCTCAAGGAGCTCTCCTCCATTGGTAAAGGCTGTTGCAGCCACTGCTAGGTGTAGTGCTGTGGTGGAGAGTTCCTGTCCGAAGGATATGGTGGCTTGGGATCTTCCAGACCAGGAGGAGGGATTTGCAATATAGGATCGGGTTTTGGAAGGAAGCTTGATATCGTAGCTAGAGTTGAATCCGAATTTGTTGAGTGTAGCATAAAAGAGTTCAGGGTCAGTCTGCATAGCCCAGTGTGATATGGCACCGTTACATGACTTGGCTATCATGGTGTTAGGATCGACAGTCCCATGGGCTGAAGTGCAGACAATGGTGGTCTTGGCACCCTTACCTGTGGTAAAGGTGTAAGACCCGTCACATAGGAAGGGTTCTGTTAAGTCAGCCTGGCCTTCTTCCATGACTGCAGCCAGGCTGAATATCTTAAATACAGATCCCGGCTCGTACAGGTAATTGGCCACATGGTTACGTTTTTGGATGTCAGTAGACTTGGATAGGGCGTTGGGATCATACCAGGGGAAGCTACTCATGCCCAGGATGTCTCCATTCTGGGCATCGAGAACTATGGCTATGCCGTAGTCAGGGTTGTGCTCATCAGCAATGTTCTGCATCTGTACGTCCAGTAGGTACTGTATGTCGATGTCCAGGGTAAGGGTTATGTCCTCTCCATACGTTGATTCGTCTGTACCTATTGCAGGGTAGGGATTCAGAAAGGCTTCCTGGGTAAGCTCCACCCCCTCTGATCCTTCGTTGTCTATATTGGTGAAGCCGATGGTCTGCGATGCATGGAAGGACGCAGGATAGTCGCGTCCCATGCTTTTGACAACCGATACCTGCTTGATAAGACCTGTCCTGCTAAGTTCGTCCAAAAGAGGTGAGACCTGATTTGGATCAATCTTTTTCTTGATCTGTGCATAGGTGGTGTACTTAGCGGCTTGCTCCTCTATCTGGGCAGGGCTCATGCCCACAAAGGGTGCTACTACCTCTGATACCAGGCCAAGGTCGTCTATCATGGAGAGGTGGAAGAAAACGCCCCAGTACGGAGTCTGGATGGCAAGTATTTTGCCATTTCGGTCGTACAGGGTTCCCCTTACAACCTCTTTGGAGATAAGGGGGTTTTCATATGTTTTCCTCTGCGGGCTGTGGCTATGGATGATAAAGCCTATCCTGATAAGCAAAATCAAGAGCAAAAGCAGGGTTAGTGAGAGGAAGAACCGGTAATAAGCACGATTTGGACTGGTAGCCATGATTTTTTTATATTACTATGTAGTAAAGGTAATGTCGAGTTATGGCTAAAGACAACTATGATGATATGATGGATAGGCCTGCAAGAAGGTCTCCTCGGGGCGGTACATATGATAGGCCTTCAAAGGGTCTTATCTGGACCATCGCTTTGGGGATAGCTATCTGCGTCGTCGTAATTATTGTATGGTACCAGTTCTTCCCCAATAATCCTGATCGTGGAGAGACCAGCGCCCTAGCCACTGAGGTTACAGCAAAGAAAGTCGAGCAGATCGCGGAGGCTCCGGAGGTACTAATACCTACGGCGATTAAAGGCGAGCCGAATGTACCTGCAAAGACCGACGCAACCGCACTTGATAACCAGGCAAGGGCCTTAAGTGATACCCAGACTAAATCAGCTACAAGCTCAAAAACGGTGCAGTATGCCAAGCATGCTGTTGTCGAAGGTGAGGACCTGAACAGCATTGCAGCCCTGTATAGCCTCAAGACCCAAACCCTCATCAGTGTAAACCAGATACGTAACGTCCAAGCGGTGAAGCCCGGTATCGCTCTCGATATCCCCGATCGTGATGGTCAGCTCTATACGGTTAGGGAAGGCGATATGCTTTCCACCATTGCAAGAAAATACAGCCCCAACTTGGGATGGAAGACCTTGCAGGAACTTAATGGGCTCAAGAGTGAGAGTATTTTAGTGGGCCAACAGCTCTTTATCCCCGATACCTCAAGCCAGTCATTGATTCAGATGGCTGACATTGCACCCATACAGTTCCAAAAGCCTGCTGCAGGCTCCATAACGGCCCTTTTCGGACAACCTTACAAGAATCCTGCAACAGGCTCGACCGAATCCCTTTTAGGCATTCTCATAGTGGGAAGTCCGGGATCTGCTGTTGTTGCCTCGGCAACAGGGAGTGTCGTGAGTGCTGGCAATGAAGTGAAGGGCAGGGGAAAGTTCGTGGAGCTTAGCCACGAAGGTGGCTATCGCACCGCGTACTACCACTTGGAGAATGTCGAAGTCAAGATTGGCATGTCCCTTTCCAAGGGGGATGTCATCGGCAGCATTGGCACCAGTGGCACATCCTATGAGAAGCCAACCCTCTTCTTCAGCATTGTGCAGTCAGGTATAGCACTCGATCCTTCGCAGTTCTTCTAGAAAGCGAGAAGAGGGATATCTAACATGCAAGTTGCCAAGCCAGAGAACAAAACTAAGGTAGCGACCAATAAAGAACAAACTTTGATAATCTCTCTAGACTAAAAGTTTCAGGGTTATTTCTGATTCCAAGACATTGGGGACACTTCCTGTCAACCCAATAGTAGCTTTTTATGATTTCATCATTTTTGCCGACTAATCGTGGATCGTCACAACAATTGATATGTAATCAAGAACTATTCAGGTAAGTCCCCAAGGTAAGCTGGTAGTGATACTGTTTTCGTATGTATTGATGAAGAGGAAGCCATTGAAAGTACCAACAGACAAAAGGCCTTCTCTTCTTTTTTTCTTTAGGGATCTCTTTTTCTCAGCTTATTCCATCATCCATGGCCAACAGCATATCTGGGATTAAGAGGGCCCGTTAGTGCATAGTTGTAAGGACTAACACGAAATACTCATATTCTGACTAGTGTATTCCTTTCAGTAGGGAGGCTAATATTCATGTAATTTGATAGGTTTCATGGTATGATATACAAAATGGTGAAGGGAGAAACCAAGTTGATTGATGAGCTTGTTGCAGAAGTCACAGAATATGATTTTAAGGTTGCTCTTGAAACAAAAAAAACCTAAGAGTTGGTTGAAGAGTGTCAGCGCATATGCCAATTCTATTGGAGGAATGTTGCTTTTCGGTGTGAGTGATGACAAACAGGTTGTTGGACTCAAGGATGCCCAAGCAGATGCACAGATAATCAGCAGAATGATGAAGGAACGCATTACTCCTTTGCCGCAATTCGTGTTGTCTGCTATAAAAGAAAACGATAAAGATGTTCTTTGCTTGAAGATCAATGAAGGACGGTCGACACCCTATTATTATAAGTCCGATGGGGTCATGGCGGCGTACATCAGGATCGGAAACGAGAGTATTGTTGCTCCAGACTACGTGCTCAATGAATTAATTCTCAAAGGGTTGAATCGTTCTTTTGATGCTATGATCACTGAATGTAAAAAGTCTGATTATAGCTTCACCCTGCTTGAAGCGACCTATTTGGAGCAAACTCGACTTCATTTTGAATCCTCGGATTATATCTCCTTTGGACTGACGGATGAAAATGGCTATCTTACCAATGCTGGCAGGCTCATGGCTGATCAATATATCGTCTATAACTCTAGGGTCTTCTGTACTCGTTGGAATGGATTGGGAAAAGGTTCCATCTTCGATGATGCTCTGGATGATAAGGAGTATGAAGGGAATCTAATCAGCTTGATGCGCAATAGCAGGGATTTTGTTCGCAACAACTCCAAGGTACGATTTGTAAAAGAAGCTGGATATCGCGTTGACAAGCCTGATTATGCCGACAGGGCTGTGTTTGAAGCCCTCGTCAATGCCCTCATACATCGCGATTACATCATTGCTGGTAGCGAAATTCATATCGATATGTATGATGACCGCCTTGAGATTCAGTCTCCTGGTGGAATGTTTGATGGTAAGGCAATTCAAGACCGTGATATCTACACAATAGTATCAGCAAGACGTAATCCAGTCATTGCCGATTTGTTCCATCGTATGAAGTTTATGGAAAGGAGAGGCAGTGGGCTGACCAAGATATTGCATGAAAGTGCCAAGCTTCCTGGCTACACGGAACATAATAGACCTGAGTTCTTTTCCACCCCTTCTGACTTTCGCGTAGTGTTGAAAAGTGTGAATTATTCATCAAGAGGACTTACCGCGCAAGATACCGCGCAAGATACCGCGCAAGATATGCGCTTGAAAATGCTAGTTGAGTATTGTTCTGTACCAAGAACAAGAGACGAGATGCAAACACATATTGGTATAGCCCATCGTGAATACTTTCGAAAGGATTTTCTTAGGCCGCTTCTTACATCAGGGAAGTTGCAGATGACCCTCCCAGACAAGCCAAACAGTCGGTATCAAAAATATGTGGCAATTGAACAGTGAAATCCAGATATTCACCTTGATCACTGCCACTTCTCATATCTTCTCTTACTTGATATAACAACAGTTTAGCTCAAAATGGGAAAAACCATGACTCAGTTACAAAAAAAGTTGGGAGTTTTGGTGTAATAATGCATCTTGGTATGCTTTTCACTTAAAGAATTCGCCTGAGTCAGGCTCATCAATAATTTGTATACATCTGTGAAAACTGGTCTGAAGTTCTAGAAAACGGCGAAACAAAAGAAACATTCATCCAAACATATGAGCAACAACTTCTCCATAGAATAAAAGAAGGGGGGAGAATCCTACTGGTATGGAAACTGGGGGATATTCCTATAGGGTTTGCCAAAGCATGGCTAGAAGAAGTGAAACACAAAAAAAACGAACATGCTAAAGTGGAAGGAAATGAGCATCCGAATGGAAATTGGGAAGCAAGAACCATGCTGATAGCAGAGTACTCAATCCTCAAGAACTACAGAAGAAAGGGCTTGGGCCATCAATGCTTCCAGCAACTCATTGCAATTGGACAACAAAACAAGGCAACCAGGATCGTGGCTGAGGTTGATACGGGCATTGCTGCCAATCTTTTCTGGCGTAGAGTGATGACTTATAGCATTATAGATACAACCAAGAGAAGAAACCTGTATTGGAGAAATTGCTGAGCAGAGTAGGGAGCCATCATGGAAAACAAGGATTTTGCATTGCTTGTTGAAAGTATCAAGGAAGGAGGGGCTATCCTCCGCCAGAAGATCTCTTCCCCCATTGTCTCTACTGTCTCAGACCCGGATGATTAGAAAGCTAGCATCCCAATGGGAAGGGCCCTGATAACCATAACGACCTCTATGAAAACTATCCGAACCTTGGCGATATGGGGATCGAGTGTTAATTTCTAGTCCAATAAACTCCTAAGTCTATATCAAATGGTACCTCGTCTGGGAACAGTTCATATTGCCTTGTATTGTTTCCCTCTAGAAACACCTGCACCTGCTGTTGTCGTCAGGCATTGAAATTGGTACATTAGATACAGGAAGGTAACCAATGAAAGAACGTATTGAATTTTCTACTCTCAAGGCCTTTGAAGAATCCTTTGGGACCGATAGGAAGAACAAGGTGGCAATGCATGCCACGATGACCAATGGAATCCTTGAAAGTTGCACTACTGCAGAAGCCGTAATTGATAATAACTATAACTTCTCTATCAATATAGAAGCCGGGGATATTACCAACCAGAAAAAGACAGGTCGCTGCTGGATGTTTGCGGCATTGAATGTGATGCGCCTCGAGATCATGGACAAACTCAACCTCAAAAACATGGAACTTTCCCAGTCTTATCCCTTGTTCTGGGACAAGCTTGAGAAATCCAACTACTTTTTGGAAAATATCTTAGAAACCTTTGAAGAACAGCTTGAAGGAAGGGTTGTAAGCTACCTGCTGAAAGATCCTCTTGGTGATGGCGGGCAGTGGGATATGTTTTCTAACCTAGTACGTAAATATGGGGTCATTCCTAAAGAACTCATGCCTGAGAGCAGGGTTTCTGTCGAAACGAGGACAATGAACAAGCTTCTTACCTTGAAACTTCGTGAATTTGCCCATGCTTTAAGAACTGGTAACAGCCAAGGGAAAAGCCTTGGGGAACTTCGTGCATTGAAAGAAGAACAGTTGTCCACCATATACGACATGCTGTGCATCTCGATAGGCGTTCCACCTAAGACATTTACCTACGAGACGAGGGACAAGGACGGGAAATTCATCCGAATTTCCAACATCACACCCCAGGAATTCTACAAGGAGTATGTATCTATGGACCTTGATGAATATGTAAGTCTCATCAATGCTCCGACTCTCGATAAACCGTATGGGAAAACCTATACCGTGCAGTATCTTGGCAATGTGCGTGGTGGAAATGATGTATCCTACCTGAATCTTCCCATTGAGGAGTTGAAAAAAGCCGCTATCAAGCAGATGCAGGACGGTAAGGCTGTCTGGTTTGGCTGTGATGTAGGGCAGAGTTCTGACCGAAAAAGTGGAATGATGGCGTTGGATACCTATGATCTGGAAGGTCTTTTTTCCACAACTTTCCCCATGGATAAAGCTCAACGTCTCGATTATGGCGAGAGCGTTATGACCCATGCCATGGTGCTCACCGGGGTTAATCTTGATGACGATGGCAGGCCAAACCGTTGGAGAGTACAGAATAGCTGGGGCGAAGACCCTGGGGCAAAGGGGTTCTTTGTCATGAACGATGACTGGTTCGATGAATTCACCTATCAGATAGTGGTGAATATGAAATACCTGAGCAAAGACCAGAGGGAAATGCTCAAGATGAAACCCATTGTTCTGAAGCCTTGGGATCCCATGGGGAGCCTGGCGCTGTAGGAAACACAAAAGGGACAAATAAGTTCATAAATGCTTGTAAAGCAGAGATGGATATCTTTCCCCCTTATTTCTGGGAAGTAAGCCTGAAGGGTTTTATGGCAGAGGTATTCTGATATTTAGATTCTATTTCTCAATAGAAAGTATGCCAGTCTCTTTGGTTAGTGGTCGCACAACTACCATAGGGAGACTGCTTTTTCTATCCTATGATCTTTGAGATGCATCACTGATACAATTTGGAAATACCATGAAAGTCAAGGTTGATTCATACCAACCACAAAAGAGGACTGGGTTCTTTCAACCAAAAGGTTTACATGTATGGATACGGGATCCCAGAAAAGCTCCCATCAAGATACTGTTTTCTAAAATTAGTTACATTCCTCACACCTTTGAAGTCAGATATCCTTCTTAAAATTGTCCCTTTTTTCAAGGTCCTGTTCACAATCCCAATCTCAGAAATTCTCATCATATCCTGCTCCATGATATCCGTATTATGTGTGGTGAAAACCAACTGCGCATTTGTTGTGTTGTATCTTTTGTCCTTGAA
>CAXYZP010000061.1:0-7862 GCA_964293175.1 uncultured Sphaerochaeta sp. | reverse complement strand
GATTGTATCCACCCTGAAAATCTTCTTGCTGACTCATTGCATTCTCCCCTTACAGGTCTTGTGTTTTGGTGATTATAGAGATTACTGATACCACGATCGCTAAAATGGAACCGACCAATCCAACAATTGCTACTGTCGGGGCAATATCCTTAACGAATGTGTTCTTTGCCACCCTGATACTGGATTCAGCAGGAATTTCTCCCGAACTATCCAGTTTCTCCCCGGTAGGTCCATAGACCTTGATGGAAGACGGGAATGAGGCGTCATCGCTGAGCCCTCCGGCCAAAGCGAGATAGTAGTTGATTCCTTTATCTGGAACATAGGCGAATACTCCAGAACGAACGACGCCTCCGCTGACGGAGATGAAGCGCTGGCTGAAAGGAATGATAAAGGTATCACCACTTTCCAGAATCAGATGTGCGTTGGGATCAGAGCCATAGAGGATCTGCTGGGCCTTGAGCGGGATACGCTTCTGACCACGGAGCAGATAGGTACCGTCAAGATCACTGACTGTCATCAGACGAGGTGCTATTGTCTCTAGCATCTGGCGAATACTCTCCCCTGGATAGAACTGATAGAAGACCCTTCCGGATGAAGTCCCCATCAATGCGGTAGAGGAAAGATTGTCGTATGCTTCGCTTGCCGCTACAGCACCCTCAACGGTCACCGTACGAACAGAAGATGAGAGAGTATCTATGACAACCTGGTCCATATGCTGCAATGCCATCGGCTTGCCGCCAAAAAGGTCTGCATACGTTACTTCCCAAGCTCCGCTCTTCTTATCATAGCGCTGAACCCTAATCTTCTGTACATCAGCATTATTCAATACCCCTCCCCCATAGGAGGTGACCAGATCTTTGAGAGTCTGACCTTCCTCCAGCTGGTAGGTTCCCGGTGCATAGACATTGCCTGCTAGTACAATAATCTTTTCAGCACGAGCGATGGTGATCACATCACCGCTACGGAGTAAGGGATCCTGATCTAGCACACCTTTACGTAAGGCAAGGTAGAGGTCATAGGTATCTGAAGAGCCATCGGAATGGGTAATAAGGATATTTCGTGTGGAAGCATAGGGGGTGGCACCGCCTACTACCGATGAAAGCCTTGAAAGGCCCCAAACAGGAACCACGCGGGTTCCTCCCACTTCTCCAATGACCGAGACACTAAAGGATCCGGTCCCAGTAAGGACGAGCTGTGGGTTGGAGTAGCTATGATAGGTCTGTACCATGGAAAGGATCTCTTTTTTCATTTCAATAAAAGAGAAACCAGAACTATCTACCGTACCAAGACCTGGAATGGTGATACAGCTTTTCTCGTCTGCCTGCAGATCAACGGTGACAGTCTGCAGCCCATCAAGATAGACCAGTCGGTACGTATCTCCGGGGGTTACTGGGTAGGAACCGTTGCTGATGGCACTCAATACTCTGGTCTCTGGTTTTTCTTCGACCGGTTCTAAGGCAAGACCCAGTTGTTCAGAATAAGATTGCAACTCCAAGGACTGCTCATCAAAGGCAGGGCTCACCGAAGCAGGACCAAACAAGGGTGACCGTACAACGAGACCTGAACCTTCAGCAGCGAACAAGAGAGTAAAAAAGAGCAGGAAGATCAAAACCATCAAACATTTCTTTGCCTTAGTATTCATATCCATTATGATCCTTTCTCATTATTTATATAATTCTTATTAGGAAATGTACTATATCATATAATGCATCTATCCTACCACTAGCACAAAAGTATAGGCAAGCGCTAAATGATACAAGATGTATCCCACGTATGAGCTGGATCCTCAGTTTCCCCTACTTTGGTAAAATATGTTTGTATGATTGTATCTATGCAACATCATAACGACACTATACAACATAACTATCGACAAATATCACTAGAAGCTAACCAAATGAAGAATTATTTTATACTTTTGTTGAAAATTGTGGAAATCAGCATATTGTCTGTTGCATTATGCTACAAACAGTACAACGATGCTTTTTTTCTGAGTGATACCACCCTAAATGTTTATAATTATTACTTTGACAGCACCATAAACGTCCCGTATAATTTGAGTTGTTCTAGTTCTTAGGGTACTATCGCCCCATCACACAATCTTTAAGGAGAGAGAGTCATGAAAAAAGGTATTGTTCTCTTGTTGATCGTACTGATGGTTTCTTCCTTTGCATTTGCACAGGGATCAAAAGAAGCCACCGAGGCAAAAACCGAAGGTCCGATGAAAGTCGGAGTCATTTACATCAGTCCTCCTGGTGACATGGGCTATTCCTTCATGCACGACCAAGGCACCATTGCCCTGGAGAAGCATTTTGGAGACAAAGTCAAAGTCTACAGACTAGAAGACATTGCAGAAAATGAAAACAGTGAAAGAGCTATGGAGAACCTCATTGATGAGGGCTGTAAGGTTATCTTTGCAAACTCCTACATCTACCAACAGTACATGCTCAACGTTGCACAGAACTTCCCTGACGTCTATTTCGAGCACTGCTCAGGGTACCTGCAGAACGACAACATGTCCAACTATTTTGGAAGAATGTATCAGATGCGCTACCTCTCAGGTATGATCGCTGCAAAGATGTCCCCTACCGGAAAACTCGGTTTTGTTGGTGCCTTCAACACTCCTGAAGTTGTACGTGCAATCAACGGCTTTACCCGTGGTGCAAGAGCTGTCAATCCAAAGGCCACCGTCACTGTCGTATGGACCAACACGTGGTATGATCCTTCCTTGGAGCGCCAGGCTGCTGTTTCCCTGCTCGATCAGGGTTGCGACGTAATTGGACAGCACCAGGATACTACAGAACCCGCCAAAGCAGCCATCGAGCGTGGCAAATATGCCATTGGCTACAATGCTGACTTCAGAAGCATGATCGGTGATGACCGAGTCCTCGTCTCCACCATGTGGAACTGGGGCAACTACATGATCCCTGCAGTCCAGAGCGCCATGGATGGTTCCTGGGAGAGTCAGAGCTACTGGGGTGGACTTGAGGATGATATGATTCATCTTTCCTCCATCTCCCCCTTGGTTCCTGCAGAGTTCCAGAAAGAAATCTTGGCCAAACAGACCGAAATCCATGACAAAAAATGGGATGTATTCTGGGGCGAGATCAAGGACAACACAGGAAAGGTTCGCCAGAAATCCGGTGAGAAAATGTCTGATGAAGCTATGCTTACCATCGATTGGTTCGTAGAAGGCGTCATCGGTAAAGTTAAATAACTAGATCACACTCTAGCAAATAGAGGCGGGCATTCACCCGCCTCTACTTCTTTAAGGAACGTCCTTACCCAAGGACAGCCACACAACTGGATACACAATGCATGAAATAAACACCTCCGATACGCCTGTTGTACGTATGGTAGGCATTACCAAACGTTTCCCCGGTGTCCTAGCAAACGATAACGTCAACCTTACGTTACACCGAGGAGAAGTCCTTGCCCTCTTAGGCGAAAACGGTGCTGGGAAAAGCACGCTGATGAATATGCTAGTCGGGCTCTATCGGCCTGATAATGGCGAAATCTATGTACATGGAAAGCTTGCAGAGATTGACTCTCCACAGGATTCCATGGCATTGGGGATAGGGATGATACACCAGGAATTCATGCTGGTAGGTAATATGACAGTTGCTGAAAACATCATCCTAGGCATGAAAAACCTTCCTTTAGTCCCTAACATTGCAGAAATAAAAAAGAATATTACAGAACTGAGCAAGCGTTACGGCTTGCAAGTCTACCCTGATAAGTTAGTCCATGACCTTTCGGTAGGAGAGCAGCAGCGAGTTGAAATTTTAAAACTGCTCTACAGGGGTGCGGAGATCCTCATTCTAGACGAACCTACAGCGGTGCTGACCCCAGGCGAATCAAGGGACTTGAATGAAATCCTCAAGAAGATGCTTGCCGAGGGTAAAAGTGCAATCTTCATCACCCACAAGATGGATGAGGTAATGGAGTTCTCTCATACCGTACAGGTTCTCAGACGTGGGAAAAGTGTCAACGTCTGCCCCACTTCCTCCATAAAAAAGATTCAGGACCTGGCCAATATGATGGTCGGTAGAGACATTCTCTTTTCCTTGGATCGTGGGCCCTATACCCCAGGAGAAGTGATGCTTGAGGCTAAGAACCTGATAATGAATAGTATCGTCGGAGGCAAACGCGTCCTGGACGATGTTTCTTTCAGCTTGCGAGGAGGGGAGATCCTCGGCATAGCCGGTGTTGCGGGAAATGGTCAGCAACACCTGACCGAAGCGCTTACAGGCCTGATGATGGTACATAGTGGACAAGTCTTAATCAACGGCAAAGACTATACGAACAAGACTCCCCTACAGGTCATTAAAAGTGGAGTCAGCCATATTCCTGCAGACCGGGGAAGAATGGGAGTAGTCGGTGATATGAGTGTTGGGGACAACCTCTCCATGAAGAAATATCGTACCAAGGAACTGAGCGACCACTCCATAATAAAGCGCAGTTGGGTCCGTCTGTTTGCAGAAAAGCTTATTGAAAACTTTACTATCAAGACACCCTCGCAGGACACTTCAGTAAAATTCCTCAGCGGAGGCAATATTCAGAAGACCATCCTGGCGCGTGAGATAGACTCCTGTGGAGGCATCCTTATAGCCGTATACCCTTCTAGGGGGCTAGATGTAGGGGCCACTGAAGCGGTACGACAAAACCTTATCAAACAGAGGGACATGGGTAACGCCGTATTCCTGGTTTCGGAGGAATTAGAAGAACTACTGATGGTGGCTGACAAGATCGCCGTCATGTTCGAGGGGAGAATCATGGATATTATGGATGTGAAGGATGCCAAAACAGAAGAGCTTGGCATGTTGATGGCCGGTGTTGAAAGGGGGAACATATGAGATTCGCCCTTGAAAAACGAGACAGTCGATCCCGAAAGATGACTATACTGGTCCCCATCCTATCCTTGGTGATCTCCTTTTTATTGGGAGCAATTGTGCTCGGCCTTAATAACGCCAATCCAATCCAAACCTACGCAGCGATGGCTAAGGGTGCATTCGGCAGCCAATCTAAGATCCAGTTCACTCTGGTAAAGGCAATACCGCTGCTCCTTTGTGGTCTTGCAGTTGGAATAGCCTTCCGCCTGAAGTTCTGGAACATCGGAGCTGAAGGCCAGTATGTCAGCGGTGCCATCGGCATCACTTGGGTAATGCAGTTCTGGACCTTCCTGCCCAACTGGATGCTTCTACCTGTAGGTATAGTGGTAGGTGTCTTGTTCGGAGCGATCTGGGGAGGTATCCCCGGTCTTTTGAAGGCCCAATGGAGCGTTGATGAGACGCTGGCCACCCTAATGCTCAACTATATCATCATAGGATATGCTGAGTATCTCTACATCAATGCATGGAAAGCACCTAGGGGAAACATGGGAACCGTAAGATACCCAGAGTTTGCCTGGCTACCCAGAATTTGGGGTCGTGTCCATGCTGGCATTTTCTTTGCCTTGATCCTAGTGGTTGTCCTCTGGTTTCTCCTGTATAAGACACGCTGGGGCTTTGAGCTGAACATGATCGGCAAGAACCAGAGAGCTGCAAGATGCCAGGGCGTCTCAATCAAGAAAAACATCATTATAGCCATGCTCATCTCCGGAGGCATAGCAGGACTCGCAGGCGTCATAGACTCAGCTGCAGTAACCCACCAGCTAACCAAGGGTGTCGATGCGGGCTATGGCTTTACGGGCATCATCATCGCCTGGATGAGCGGGTTGAACCCGATAGCATCCATTTTCATTGCGTTGCTGATGGCAGCGCTGGAAACAGGATCAGATGCTCTGCAGATCACCCTCAAACTGCCGGCGGCAATGGGAGAGGTCCTACAAGGCCTTATCCTCATTCCCCTCTTGGCCGGTACGGTATTCACCGATTACAGGCTACGCATCTTAGGTAAACATAAGGAGATTTCCAAATGAACTGGATAGATTTTACAACCAAACTACTTGCAGCCACCCTTGCAATGGGACCCTCCCTTACCTATGCCACCCTCGGAGAAGTATATACCGAAAAAACAGGAATCTTGAATCTAGGTATGGAAGGCATCATGCTCATGGGAGCACTAACAGGCTTTGCAACAGCTTTTTCTACAGGAAATCTCTATTTGGCCATCTTGGTGGCTATGCTCGTCGGCGCCTTCTTCTCCCTGATACACGCTTTCTTGTGTATCAGCATGAGGGCAAACCAAGTCGTCTCGGGTCTTGCCATCACGATGTTGGGAACCGGCATGGCCAACTTCCTCGGACAAAGACTCGGCCCTGCGTCCAACAAGTTCAACCTATGCGGCATGAACCTCGCTTCTAAGTTCGACAATATCGCAATCCCGGGTTTGAGTAAGATTCCCATACTGGGTGCTTTCTTTGATGTGAGCGTACTCACCTATGCCCTCTATCTGATCATCCCCTTTGCCTGGTTCTTCATGTACAAGACCAAGCACGGCATGGTAGTCCGTTCTGTTGGGGAAAACCCAAGGACCGCAGCTGCAATGGGTATCTCAGTTTCGAAGATCCGCTATATCTATACAGTTATTGGCGGCATGTTTGCAGGTCTCGGTGGTGCGTGTCTTTCTCTGAGCTTCACCCCAAGCTGGAATGATGGCATGACCGGTGGTAAGGGTTGGATCGTCATCGCCCTAGTTATATTCGCTGCCTGGAATCCAGGAAGGGTGGTTATCGGAACTTTGATATTCGGGGGTATCACAAGCTTGCAGTTCAGCTTGCAGGCGGCAGGGTTTGAGATGGTCATACCAACCCAGTTCCTCGCCTTTTCCCCCTATTTGATAACACTGGTGGTACTTACCGGCATGACTATCATCAACCAGAAGAAAAAGGGCTCTTTCGCTTCTCCGTCAGCTCTGGGTACATCTTTTGCCATTGATGACAAGTAACACCTGACAAATCCAAGCTAACGGGACCCTCGGGTCCCGTTTTTCACACCTTGCCGACGCTTCATGAACCAGATAGGATAAGACTATGAAGAAAACCAATGCAATGAGAATCCTGGAAAGCCAGGGCATAGAATACGAAGTGCTCTCCTATGCTTGGGATGAAGAGCATCTCGATGCCGTACATGCCAGCTCTACTGCAGGACTATCCGCTGAACAGGTATTCAAAACCATCGTTATGCAAAACAGTGATAATGAGGTATTTGTTTTCTGCCTCCCAGCTGATTTTTCAGTGAGCCTAAAAAAAGCAAAAGCTTTGACAGAGAGCAAAGATATCGACCTTATCAAGATGGATAGCCTCTTAAGCCTCACAGGGTATATCCGGGGAGGATGCTCGCCATTGGGCATGAGGAAACACTTCCCTACCTTTATCGAGGAACTAGCCCTTTTACAGGAGTATATCTATGTCAGTGCAGGGGTGAGAGGCTTCCAGCTAAAGATTACCCCCGATGACCTTGTGAAGGCCTCCGGTGCCGTCTTTGCGGACTTTACTTAGCTGTGCCTGTTCTGGCTGGTAAAGTATCGTCTCAGCCTACGGCTGGCAGAGACACCACCTAGGAGGATCATCAGCACTATTGCTGCTGACAACAGGCTTACAGACCAGTTCAGATTCCATATCCCCTGCCTGTAGTGGGTCATGAAGATATCCAAAGCGGTAAAGGTCAGGAACAATACTATCAAGTTGAAGAAGACAAGGTCGGCCAAAGGGATCCGATTTTTTTTACGCGATAGGAACAATAAAAAGAAAAGCCCTACCCCCGAGAAAAACATACAGGAAGTAGGCAACGCTACAGGAACAAACCATGTAAGCCTCCCTGCAACCACAATGTTGATCATAGCTACATACCCAAGTAGGGAAGCTATGAGTAAAAGAGCCGTCCATCCCAGATGTGCCTTGGCATCTTTAGTAGTGGTAAAGA
>CAXYZP010000060.1:0-7961 GCA_964293175.1 uncultured Sphaerochaeta sp. | reverse complement strand
GGATATGCACTGGCAAGTTGGAAAAGTCGTTTTTCCACATTCTTTTATTTCCTGTTGATCGCAGGCATGATGCTTCCCAACAAGATTGCATCCATAAGGTTGCTGGAGATAACACGAGCATTAGGCTTGTTGAACACCATCTGGTCCCTTCCCCCCATTTACGTTGCTATGGGAATACCTGTTGGGGTTTTCATACTCACCACCTTTATCCGAGAGATTCCCAAGGAACTGATGGAAGCGGCGTATATCGATGGAGCCACCTCCTTTAAAGTGTACCACATGATAATCCTTCCGCTGATCAGGCCGGCTTTGGCCACCGTTGCCATCTACAACCTTATACCGTTTTGGAATGACCTTTGGTTTCCCCTTATCTTCATCAACACAGAAAATCAAAAGACATTATTACTCGGAGTAACCCGTCTCTTTGGCCAATACCAGACCGATTGGTCAAAAGTACTCGCTGTCCTTACCCTCTCAGCCATCCCTGTCCTCGGTCTTTATCTGACGATGAGCCAACAGTTTATCAAGGGGGTTACAGCAGGTGCAGTAAAAGGATGAGTTTCCTTGTACAAATGGTTCACTTCGGATAAAATCTCCAGAAGAACAGGAGAATATACCCGATGAATAAAGTTATACTGCATGCTACAGACCTTGACGGATACCTTTTGGATAGCGACAAGGAAAAAATAGCCCATGTTAATGAGCTGTACAAGAAATCCCTTACCCATTGTGCTGTATTGGAATCCGCCAGCGACCTTATGCAGCTTGAGGCTGCAAGAAAAGGCCTGGTAGACAGCGCTTCAGAAATTGGAAAGTACCTCAAGGATGTCTTCTCTGAGGAGCCAAACATCCATGTCTACTCCTTTGAGACACCCAAGCAGCAGCATGGTCAGGCTTCGCGTCTCATTGCAAAGCTCCGAGACCCCAGTACCGATCATGAGGAGTTTCTTTACTACATACAAAGGGCATATGAGATGCTCTTCTCCCATGTATATGCTGATGCCGCTCTTCCGAGCAAGCGCAGTATCATCACCAAAACCCCAGTAATCAGCCCTGTCAGGAACTATGCGGTGCATAGGATACCCGATGTGGATTCCTTCATAAAGAACAGTGTCATGTGTGTAATGCTACGCGGAGCCCTGCTTCCCAGCATGATCCTGAGCAAAGAGATCCAAGAGTACTCTTCCGATGATTTTGTGACCCCCTTTGCCCTCTTTAAGATCAAGCGCGATGACAGCAAAAAAGAAGCCAACATGGATTATGTCCTCGATCTTGACAAATCCTACTTCAAGCTTGAGGAACTCGATGGCAAGGACCTTATCTTTGCCGATCCCATGAATGCCACAGGCGGATCCTTGGTAACTATCGTCAAGTACCTGAAAGATAACAATATCCATCCAAAGTCTGTAAAATTCATCAACGTCATCAGTGCCTTGAAGGGATCGCTGAGGATCTGTCGTGCAATTGAAGGTGCTGAGGTCTATACCCTCTGGATGGACCCTGTTCTCAATGATTCTGCATATATCCTTCCAGGTCTCGGGGACGCTGGGGACAGGCTCAATGGAATGGATGCCGAAAACAACCCCAGAAACATCATCCAGTTGCTTGCCGACTACGGCTCATCAATAACCAACCTCTATCGTTCCCAGGTTATGGAAATAGAGAGGACGGTACTCGAGTCATGAAAAGACTGATCGCCATCCTACTTCTCTCTCTTCTGCTACTCAGCTCTTGTACGACCCGAGTAGCTAAGAGGGAAAAAAGCCTTGTCTTGCAATCTGAGCCTCTGCTCGCCCTAGATGCCAAGGAGTATGGAGAAGCGGTAGTATTATTGGAAGATGCAGTGAAGCTTGCACCAAAAGAGAGCGAGGGCCGGTATAATCTGGTCCTTGCCCTGTTGGCAGACAAGCAGTTCGATGAGGCTATAGCGCGTAGCGATGCCTCATTCGCCCTGTTCCCCGCCCACTTGGAATTCCTTCTTGCCAAAGCCTTCGCCTTGAGGGAAAAGGGCGATCTTGATACGGCCTTTTCCATCTATGCGGAGATATTGGCTACAGACAGGGGCAATTACCCCCTCCATGCCACCTTGATGGAACTTGCCCTAGAAATGGAACATATCGAGTTTGCGCGGGAGACAGCGTTATACTTGCTTTCCGTGCACAAAGAAGAAGCGAGAGCTTTCCAAGCTCTCGCCACCATAGAGGGAGATACCAGCTGGTATGCTCTTGCTGCTTCCCTTATGAAGGAAGCTTCAAAACAAGACCCAGAATTGCCCCCGTCACAATCCAAATAAGGGGATGTACTTTTCTGAACTTCATTGCCAAGGCAAGCAGGACGACGAACAAACCGGTCTCTAAATATCGTATGCTCCCTGCATTAAGCAAGGTTATAGCAAACACTTTTGAACCGGCAAATATAATCAGACCTATGACTGCGGCTCGCAAACCGTAGAATGCATCCCTTACAAGGGGGTTTTTGTCGAACTGATCAAGAAACCTGGCAATTATGCAGATGATGATGATACTAGGGGTAACTTCACCCAAGGTCGCTACCAGGCCTCCAAGGGGCCCTGCTGTGAGGTACCCTGCATAGGTTGCCATGTTGATACCGATAGGGCCAGGGGTCGATTCGCTGACGGCCAGCATATCGACAATATTCTTTGCACTAAACCATTCGGGTCGTTTCTCTGCCAATGTATAGAGAAACGGCAGGGTGGTAAGCCCGCCCCCAATGGAAAACAGCCCTATCTTGAAAAATTCATAGTACAAGTGGAGAAAAATCATTCTGCTTTTCTCCTTTTGAGCTTCTGCACACCGAGACCGAACAGGATACCCACTATAACAAACACGATGGGAGACAGCTGTAGGAAAACCGTTCCAAGTACAGTAGCCAAACAGAGCAGCAACGTCGGAAGGTCAACAATACTCTTTTTATAGAGGGTTATGATTGACTGTGCGATAAGGGCACACACAGCAACACGAATTCCACCGAAGGCGTGTTGCACCAGGGCGTTCTCTTCGAATTGCGTCAGAATCGAAGCGAGCAGCGTGATCAGCACCAAAGAAGGGGTGACCTCTCCTAGTGTTGCTACGATGCTGCCTATGACCCCTCGCCTTTTGTATCCGATCATAGAGGCGGTGTTGATTCCAATGATACCGGGGGTACACTGCCCAATGGCATAGATATCCAACAACTCTTCCTCCGTTACCCATTTATGCTTACCGATGACCTCGCGCTGCAACATGGGAAGCATCGCCAGCCCACCTCCAAAGGTAAGGCCGCCGATTTTCAAGAAAGAGACATAGAGTTGCCAAAGTGTGGTTTTATTTTCCGAATTCATCATTACCCTTTCAAGAACTTATCCATCTCAATGCGTACCATTGCGTCACAGCGTTCGTTGCCTTCAATGCCTGCATGACCTTTGACCCACTTCCACTCTACAGGGAGCTTGCTGTTCAACTCATCCAGGGCAACCCATAGTTCCTGGTTCTTTACAGGAGCCTTTGCAGCAGTTCGCCATCCATTGCGTTTCCAGTTTTTAACCCATTGGGTTATGCCGTTCTTTACATACTGGCTATCGGTGTTGATGACTATCTGTTCTGGCTGGTAGGGGACACAGGCCTTCAGGGCCTCTATTACAGCTGTCAGCTCCATCCTGTTATTGGTTGTCGCTGGCGATCCTCCACTAGATTCCTTCTCAAAGACATTGTCCCCTTTGAAGGTAAAAGCCCAGCCTCCGGGCCCTGGGTTGCCACTGCAACCTCCATCTGAATAAATCTCTATATGGTTGTACTTCATACGAGCGATAGTACCTTAGAGAAATATCTAGGTCAACCGGAATGACTTGACAGCTTCACGCTATCAAACGTACGATAGATGCAGTTTGAGCCAAGGGAAAGGGGTACAAGCCCCTGCGGTCCCGCCACTGTAATGGCTGGGAATATGCATTTTGACACTGCCACAAGCGGGAAGTCGCATGTTCTGAGGAAGCCTAAGCCAGGAGACCTGACTCTGATGTTTTACGTAAAGCTTACGTGGTATAAGCTTGGGTATCTTGCATGCCCATTATTCCAAAGGGGCGCATGTGTATGAAAACACGATTTAAATCTTTTGTATTGGTATTACTTGTTGGGCTTGGCCTGCTCTCTTCCGGTTTTTCTCAACCACTTATGGAAAAAAAACCTCAGGAACCAGAAAAAAAACTTTCGATAGTCAGCCTTGCCCCCAATGCCACCGAGACATTGTACGCCTTGGGAGCCGGGGACCTGTTGGTTGGAAGAACTGACTACTGCACGTATCCCCAAGAGGCATTGGAACTTCCCAGCATAGGGACCCTCTACTCCCCTTCACTGGAAAAGCTCGTCTCGTTACAACCGGATCTCGCCATCTCTACAGCCTTTGTCAGTGATGAGCTGTTACAAGCTCTGTCTAAGGCCGGTATAGAGGTTATGGCTTTAGACCTCCAGGAAACCTTTGCAGAAACGTATACCCTTATACGCGAGATAGCTCAAAAGGTCGATAAGGTTAAAGAAGGGGAACTGATCATCCTTACCATGCAAAACCAGGTCAGGGATGTCGTGGAAAAAGCGAGGACCATGGAGAAGAAGCGCGTCTATTTCATGGTCGATTTTGGTTCCTTCGACGGTACGGCAACCGGGGACACCTACATCAGCGAGATGTTGGGCATGGTTGGCTCTATCAACATTGCCCAAGATGCGACACGGTGGACGTACAGCAAGGAGCTTTTGGTAGCAAATGATCCAGACCTTATTGTCATGACTTCGCGTTGGGGTCAGACAGAGGAAGAGACGCTCCAAGAGTTCATCAAAACAAAACCCTATAGTGACCTCAGGGCAACTAAGGAAGGAAACCTGGTCTTTGTCGATTCTGATATGATCAGCCGCCAGGGTCCTCGCAGTGCAATGGCCTTGGAATTGTTGGCCCAAGCAATACATGGAGAAGACTGGCTATGAAAAAACGCCTGGCATTAGCTCTGGCGTTGTCGACTCTGCTTCTCGGAATGGTATCCCTCACCCTCGGCCCTGCCAGAATCCCCCTTACTGATACTCTGACCACCCTAATGGGAAGGTCTGCCAATGCATCCCAACACTACATAATCTTTCAGCTACGGCTTCCCCGTGTTCTGACAGCCATCTTATGTGGGGCTATCTTGGGAGGAGCCGGAGCGGTCTTCCAGGCAGTGCTACGCAACCCCATGGCAGACCCTTTTGTATTGGGAGTTTCTGCAGGAGCCTCATTTGGTGTCGCCCTCTCCATAACTCTAGGATACGCAGCCTTTCTTGGTCTGCCCATCTCAGCCCTCCTTGGAGCCTTGGCAACGACAGCTTTGATTTTTCTTGTAGGGACAAAGCACAAGGTAAGTCAGACTACCCTCCTTCTTACAGGCGTTGCGGCCAACTATATACTTTCGGCGGGAATGACGCTGCTGATGTTCCTCAATCATGAACAGTATGACCGCATACTCTTTTGGACCCTGGGTAGCTTTACTTCCAGCACGTGGAAACAGGTGTTCTTCATGGTTGTATGTGTGCTCCTGTTCATTGTTCCCATGCGCCTCAGTCATACAGAGATGGACATGCTGCTCCTCGATGAGGGCTCAGCTCTGGCATCGGGCCTGCCTTTACAGAAAATACGCCTTTTGCTCCTATTGCTTGCCACCTTTGCAGTCGCTACCTGTGTCGCCTTTTTTGGGGTGATAGGCTTCATCGGCCTTATGGCACCCCATATGGCTCGCTTGATACTCGGGCCCAAACACAGCAAGATGCTCCTTCCCACCTGCTTTATCGGCTCCTTCCTCCTGCTGGGAAGCGATACCTTGGCCCGCTTGCTCCTTCCGACAGGTGAGATGCCTGTAGGTGTCATAACCAGCATATTGGGCGCTCCTCTGTTTATCTGGATGCTGCGCAAAGGAAGATACGCCTATGTATAGTCTGGAAGCCCGGGGTTTGAGCGGAGGCTATGAAAAACAAGAGGTGTTTAGCAATCTTGACCTGGCTGTCCCTAAAGGCAAGTTTATTGCGCTCACCGGCCCTAATGGAAGCGGGAAAAGCACCCTGCTCAAGTTTTTTTACAAGGAACTCATCCCCTCAAAGGGGACTGTACATATAGGCGGTAGTGAAGTCTCCTCCCTCTCACAAAAAAGTCTTGCTAGAAAGCTTGGATTTGTTCCTCAAAATGGAAGGATCGACTACGACTTCTCCGTCTTAGAAGCTGTATCTATGGGCCGCTATGCCTATGGCGGACATGATGAGGGAGGACACGTCGAACAGGCTATGCGTGACTGCGATATCCTGCATCTTTCCCATAAACGGGTAACCGAACTATCAGGAGGTGAGATGCAACGCGTCCTTTTAGCCCGTTCCTTGGCCCAGCAGGGAACGGTGCTGTTGTTGGACGAACCTGTTAACCACCTTGATGTGAGGCACCAACGAACCATGATGAATCTCCTCAAACGTCTGGTGGAAAAAAATCTGAGTGTCATATGTGTGTTACATGACCTTCTGCTGGTCCAGGTGTACAGTGAAGAGACAATTCTGCTTAAAAAAGGCAGCGTATTTGCAAACGGCCCCACACAAGAGGTCATTTGCCAGGAAAACCTCAAAGCAGTCTATAACATCGATTCGCATACTATTCACGACCCTTCTCTAGGTAGGGACCTTTGGATGCCTACCTGGTGTTGACCAGAGCTTGGGACGTTTGTACACTTGATTCAGGAGTTATGGGTGAAAAAGATCAGTTATTGCCTTCACAGCATCTATAGAACTGTTGTTAAGGTGATATTGCAACTCAATTATGATTTTCAGACATGGCAGGAAGAACCTCTGCCACCCGGGCCTAAACTCTTTTGTTCCAACCATTTTAGTAGCAGTGACGTGCACTTTGTAACAACCCTCATGAAGGATCCTCTGCATATGGTCATAGGACCTGGCTTTGGCATACCTGTTGTCGGGAACTTTCTCGGGTGGACCGAACAGATTCGGGCCCTAAGCCCTGAAGATAGAAAAAAAGTCGTCACAAAGGCAGCATCCTATTTGAAACAGGGTGATTCTGTCTATATTTTCCCCGAAGGTGCGCTGAATACCCAAAGACAACTGTCCCTATTCCGCCCGGGGGTGGCAAGAATTTATCTGGAAAATCCCGTGCCTATTGTGCCTATAGGTCTGCTTGCCCCCAGAAGAAGGGTAACAAACAAACGATCAAAGACAGCAGGCAGAAGCATGACTGTGGTTTCTAGGAATTACTATGCAAACATTGGAACTCCCTTAGAGTTCCCTGAGGCGATAGAGTTAGCGAAAACAGACCGTAAGGCTGCTGAGCAGATGATCTGTTCGCTGTTGACCGTCGAAGTGTCCCATCTGATCGAAGAGATCAAGACCGATAAATTCTGGAGTTGAGTATGGATGATTTGAACACGTTGTTTTCAGAGTTCGAAAGACAGGTTGGGGAGATAACCTCCCATGCACAGCAAGTGCACAAGCTAGATTTTTCGGCCAAATTACGAAACGGCACCTATTTTAATTTCTCCTACAACAGCGATACCTTTAACAGAAAGCTCAACAGCGAAGGAAAACATCCCTATACACCGGCTTCGGTGTTCAATGCCGTTGTCGATATCATAGGAGCCTTAGTATCAACGGTCATCCTGGTCTTTATGGCACTAGCCATCAACAAGAGTCAGAGTGGATTTATCCAACCGACAGTTCTCATTATCCTCAGTTTTAGCCTTTTCACCTCTTGTTTTATAATCAATGCCCTGTACCACCTCTTTGACCGCACTAGCGGAGCACGCTTTGTCTTCTCAAATGTTATGGAAGCTCTGAAGATACTAGCCTTGGCTTTTTCAAATGTAGCCTTGGCTATGTTGACGTCTCCAGCAAAAGCTTCGTTGGTCTTGCTCTTCACCTTGCTCGTAGGAGCCTCTGGTGCCCCGCTACTCTCCT